>JBOHII010000053.1:0-2564 GCA_050725955.1 Pseudolabrys sp.
GCGGGCAGCAAATGACCGGCTCGCTCACGCTGCGCAACCTCGCCGCGGCCCTGCTGTTCGCGGCGTTGCTGCTGCTGCCGCTCTATGCGCAGATCGCCAACGACCCTTTCATGCTCACGCTGTTCACCCGCATCGTCATCTTGGCGATGGCGGCGGTCAGTCTCAATCTGATCCTCGGCTATGGCGGGATGATGAGTTTCGGACATGCCGCCTATCTCGGCATCGGCGGCTACGCGGTCGGCATTCTGGCATTCGAGGGCGTCAACTCCGGCTTCGTGCAGTGGCCGGTGGCGCTTGCGGTCTCGGCGCTGTTTGCATTGGTGATCGGCGCCTTGTCGCTGCGCACGCGCGGGGTGTACTTCATCATGATCACCTTGGCTTTCGCTCAAATGGCTTATTACATCGTGGCGGGGCTGGCGCGATACGGCGGCGACGACGGCCTGACGCTGCAGAAGCGCAGCCAATTTTTCGCGCCGATCAACCTGACCAACAAAGTGCAATTCTACTATGTCTGCGTCGCACTGCTGTTTGTCGCGATCTATCTGGTCTGGCGTATCGTCAATTCGCGCTTCGGCTTGGTGATCCAGGGCGCGCGCTCAAATGAAACGCGCATGCGCGCGATCGGCTTTCCGGTTTATCGTTACAAGCTCACCGGCTTCGTAATCGCCGGAACGCTGTGCGGGCTCGCCGGCGCGTTGCTCGCAAACCACACGGATTTCGTCAGCCCCTCGATGATGTATTGGACACGCTCGGGCGACCTCATCATCATGGTGGTGCTCGGCGGCATGGGCTCGGTCGTGGGTCCGCTATATGGCGCGGTGGCGCTCTTGGTGCTGGAAGAGGCGCTGTCAGGCATCACCGAATATTGGCAGATCATCCTCGGCCCGCTGTTGCTGCTGGTGGTGCTGTTTGCGCATGGCGGCATCGATGGGCTGCTTGGAAAAATCGGCGCAAAGGTGCGCGCATGAGCGAGCCGCTGTTACAGGTGGAGAATCTGGCAAAGCGCTTCGCGGGCATCGTCGCCACCGATAACCTCGTGCTCAATGTCGCCGACGGTGAATTGCACGCGATTATCGGGCCGAACGGCGCCGGCAAGACTACGCTGATCGCCCAACTCGGCGGCCAGTTGAGGCCGGATTCCGGACGCATCCTTTTTGACGGCCGCGATATCACCGCGCTGCCGATGGACCGGCGCAGCCAAATCGGACTTGCCCGCTCGTTCCAGATCACGTCTTTGTTTCTCGATCTCAGCGTGCTCGACAACGTGGCGCTGGCGGTGCAGGCGCGCGCCGGCCACTCGTTCCATTTCTGGCGCAATGCGCGCCGGGAAACCGAATTGCGCGGGCCGGCGCGTGCCGCACTCGATCGCGTCGGCTTGAGCGCGCGTGCCGATGCGCAGGCCTCGGCGCTCAGCCACGGCGAGCATCGACTGATAGAGCTCGCCATGGCGCTCGCCGGCAAGCCGCGCATGCTGCTGCTCGACGAACCGATGGCGGGCCTGGGTCCAGAGGAATCCGCACGCATGGTGGAGATGCTGCGCGCCTTGAAGAAGGAACTCACCATCCTGCTGGTGGAGCACGACATGGAGGCGGTGTTTGCGCTCGCCGACCGCATCACCGTGCTGGTCTATGGCCGCGTGATTGCGACGGGGGCGCCTGCCGATATCCGCGCCAACCCCGTGGTGCGCGACGCGTACCTGGGCGAGGCCGAGGCGGAGGGCGCCGCTCATGCCTGACAACGTGCTCGACGTCGCCGGCATCGAGACCAGCTACGGGTTGAGCCAGGTGCTGTTCGGCCTGTCGCTCTCAATCGCGCCCGGCGAAATGGTCACGCTGATGGGGCGCAACGGCATGGGCAAGACGACGACCGTGCGCTCGATCCTCGGGCTGACGCCGGCGCGCGCCGGCAGTGTGCGCTTCGCCGGCCAGGAAATCCGCGGGCTGCCGTCCTATAAGGTGGCCAAGCTCGGCATCGGCCTGGTGCCGGAAGGGCGGCAGATTTTCCCAAACCTGAGCGTGCGCGAGAACCTGGTGGCGACTGCGGTCGCGCGTGACGGCGACGGCTGGACGCTCGATCGGGTCTACGGGCTGTTCCCGAAGCTGTCGGAGCGCGCGTCGAGCATGGGCAACCAGCTCTCCGGCGGCGAGCAGCAGATGCTGGCGATCGGCCGCGCGCTGATGACCAATCCGCGGCTGTTGATTCTGGACGAGGCGACCGAGGGCCTGGCGCCGCTGATCCGCGCCGAAATCTGGCGCTGCCTGGCGCAACTCAAGCAACTGGGGCTCGCCATTCTGGTGATCGACAAGAACGTCGGCGCGCTGATGAAGGTCGCGGACCGCCATTTCCTCATCGAGCGCGGGCGTGTGGTGTGGTCGGGCGGCTCGCGCGAACTCGCCGCCGCGCCGGACGTGCAGCACCGGTATCTCGGAGTTTAGAGCGTTTTTGTTTCAGATTGAATCGCAGCGAGCACGCTTCACCTCTCCCATAGGGAGAGGTCGGATTGCGAAGCAATCCGGGTGAGGGGCTATGGCCTACGAGATTCAGGAACCCCCTCACCCCAACCC
>JBOHII010000054.1:0-6206 GCA_050725955.1 Pseudolabrys sp.
CGGCCTGAGCAACCGGAGCATAGTTGTCGTTTGCAACTATGAGACGGCCCGATAACGGCGGTACCATGCCGAGCAAAAGTCCGCCCTTTACGCCCTCGTCGATCCTATTTCGCCCCCGCCGAAGCCCGTGCCCGCCGGGCAAGCGAACGGGCTTGGGAACGGGCAAGCTAACGGGCTTGGGTGGAGGCGCCGGGTACTGCCCCCGGGTCCGAAAGGTTTATTACGACGGCCGTTTATCGCCATAGCCGGATCGCTCCGGCACCCCGAATATAGGCGCTAATGGTTGACGAAAGAAGAGCGCGGCGGCGGTTTTACCTGAAAATATTCCTAAGATTGCGCCGTTTTGATCGGCAACGCAACCGCCGCCGCCATCATAATTCGACAAATGAATACGAAAACACCCGGGCGCAGCAAGGCGATTGACCGATGGGCCGCTGGCCGGAGCGCATCGATCTGAGGACTTTAGCGTTCCGCGCCTGTGCGAGTTGAGGCATACCGCCACCGCATCGCGCGGCCGCGCCTGCGCGGCTGGTCGCGTGCGCCACGGGCTTGTAGTCTGCCGCGGCCTATGTCCGAAACCGCCGCGCCGCCCGCCGTCTTCCGCCCGTCGCTTTCCGAACTGTTCCGCGCCTTCGCGCTGGTGTCCCTCTCCGGCTTTGGCGGTGCGCTGCCGTGGGCGCGGCGCGCCATCGTCGAGCAGCGCCGCTGGATGACCACGGAGGAGTTCAACGAGGCCTTCGCGCTGTCGCAATTCCTGCCGGGGCCGAACCTGATCAATTTCTGCGTGGTGTTCGGCTCGCGCTTCGGCGGTGCGGCCGGTGCCGCGGTGGCACTCGTCGGTCTGCTTGGCCCGCCGCTGGTCATCGTCACCATGCTGGCGGTGCTGTACGAGCGCTACGGCGACATCGCGATACTCAGCCGCATTCTGCTCGGCATTACCGCCGCCGCCACCGGCCTGTTGATCGCGGTAGTCGCCAAGATGGCGGCGCCCATGTTCCGCAAGCGCTGGAATTCGGCGCCGGTATTCGCGCTGCTCGCCTTCACCGGCGTCGCCATCATGCATTGGCCGCTGCCTTACGTGTTCCTCGGGCTGATGCCGTTCAGCATAGGCTTTGCGTGGTTCAAGCGATGAACTCGAACCCGCTCACGTCGTTGTTCGGCTATTTCGCGCTGCTGTCGCTGTTCGCGGTCGGCGGCGCCAATGCGGCGATCCCCGAAATGCACCGCGTCGCGGTCGACGCGATGCATTGGATGAACGACCGCCAGTTCGCCGACATGTTCGCGATCTCGCAGGTGTCGCCGGGACCGAACGTCATCATCGTCGCGCTGATCGGCTACCACGTGGCGGGACTTGCAGGCGCGGCGGTGGCGACGACGGCAATGTGCGGTCCGACCTGCCTGCTGGCGTTTTTCGTCTCGCGCATCTGGGACCGCTTCAAGGCCGCACATTGGCGGATGGCCATCCAGGCCGGGATGGTGCCGCTGTCGATCGGCCTGATCGCGGCAAGCGCCTTTGTGCTGGCGCGTACCGCCGATCACACGATCTATGCCGGGCTGATCACCGCCGCGACTGCGGCGGTGGCGTTCGCAACCCGCATCAATCCCCTTTGGGTCTTTCTCGCGGCCGGCGTGCTCGGCCTGTCCGGCTGGCTGTGAGCCGGATCAGCTGACAATGCCGGCGACGATCATCGCCACGCCAACGGCGAGCGCGGCCACGATTGAGATCGGCAGCAGCGAGTCCAATAGCGGCGCGCGGGCAAGACGATGGGGCTCGCCGTTGCGCGGCATGAGATACCAGAGCCCGGCGCCGCCGCCACCGGCCACGATCAGCCCGGAAATGACGGAAATCATGACAAGCCTCCCGATCCACGTTCACGTGAAGCGGGCGTATCTTTAGGCGTCCCATCGCGAGGTGGGCGTAAACCTTGGCTGCGCCGCCATAAAAACCGGATAAAAATTCAGCCGGCAAATGCGCCGGTGACGGTCAACAATCCAGCTGCCAGGATCGCCAGTTGGATCGAGAAGGCGGTGATGTTGGCGTCCCAGGTTTTGCCGAACAGCGGCACCGGCGCCTTGAACGGCTGGTAGCCGTTGTCGTCATAGGCTCCGCCGCCATAGACCGGCATGGCGATCAGCGCGGCGAAGAAGGCGGCATAGACGATCGTCCCCATGAGTGCGACCAGATAAAGCCGCTCGACGGCAAGCGGGCCCGGCCACCACAGCAAGGCCAGCGCCAACAGGCCGAAGCCGACATAGCTTGAGATCTGCCAGACCACATGAAAGCGGGCATGCGGCGTCCATTTCGGATTGGCCGCGTGCGTCTTGTTGAAGTCGGCGAACACCGTGAGCATGCCCCAGCCGACGGTCATCAGCGTGAACAGGATGCGGGCGATGAGAATGCGGTCGAAGCTCATGGCTTTTCCCCCTCGGCAGGCGGCAATTATAGCAAAAAAACGAACTTCTGCGCAGTCAAAGGGTGGCGTTTGAACCGTTGATAAGCGCCTGCCGCGCGGTTGCCGGGCGGGGTAAACTTCCCCATCTTGAGTCGCGGCACGATGGCGAAAAGTGGCAACCGGTTTTCGGATAAGTTCATGCGCCAGGCAAAAAATCTGGGCTAGGCGATGCGCCAATACCTCGATCTGATGGAACTGATCCTGAGCCGCGGCGCGGAGAAGCGCGATCGCACCGGCACCGGCACGCTGTCGGTGTTCGGCCATCAGATGCGCTTTGCTCTTGAGGAAGGTTTTCCGCTGCTCACGACCAAGAAGCTTCACCTTAAATCGATCGTGCACGAATTGCTCTGGTTCCTCGCCGGCGACACCAATATCAAATATTTGAACGAGCACGGCGTGCGCATCTGGGACGAATGGGCGGACGAGCGCGGCGATCTCGGGCCGGTCTACGGCCAGCAGTGGCGCTCATGGCCGGCGAAAGACGGCAAGACGATCGACCAGATCAGTCACGTCATCGACATGATCAAGCGCAATCCGGATTCGCGGCGCCTCATCGTCACCGCCTGGAACCCGGCCGACGTCGACAAGATGGCGTTGCCGCCCTGTCACTGCCTGTTCCAGTTCTATGTCGCCGACGGCAAGCTGTCGTGCCAACTCTACCAGCGTTCGGCCGACGTGTTTCTCGGCGTGCCGTTCAACATCGCTTCCTATGCGCTGCTCACGTTGATGGTGGCGCAGGTCACCGGTTTTGCGCCGGGGGAATTCATCCACACCTTCGGCGACGCGCATTTGTATTTGAACCACCTGGAGCAGGCGCGCCTGCAATTGTCGCGCGCGCCGCGGCGTCTCCCGGTGATGCGCATTAATCCGGCGGTCAAGGATATCTTCGGTTTCCGCTACGAGGATTTCGCCATCCAGGACTATGACCCGCATCCGCACATCAAGGCCCAGGTCGCCGTATGAGTGGCGGTGGGGGTCTCGTCCTGCGCGCGGCGGTTCCTCGCGACAGCGCGTTGATCTTCGCCCTGGTGCGCGAACTTGCCGACTACGAGAAGCTCAGCGGCGACGTCGACGCGACCGAAGAGCAAATCGCCGCCGCGCTGTTTGCGAACGAGCCGCGGCTCTATTGCGATATCGCCGAATGGGACGGCGAGCCGGCGGGCTTTGCCGTCTGGTTTCTCAATTTCTCGACCTTCCGCGGCCGGCACGGGATTTATGTCGAGGACATTTTCGTTCGCCCCACGTTTCGCAAGCGCGGCATCGGCAAGGCATTGATGGCGCGGTTGGCGAAACGTTGTGTCGATGAAGGCTGGGCGCGTTTCGAATGGGCGGTGCTCGACTGGAACGCGCCGTCGATTGCGTTCTACAAATCGATCGGTGCACAGGTGCTGGGCGAGTGGCGCATCTGCCGCCTCAGCGGCGAGGCGCTGGCGAGCTTCGCGGCACGGCAGGCGCGGCCATGAAAATCGTGCTGGTTGCCGCCATCGGGGAAAACAACGCCATCGGCAAGAACGGCCAGCTGCCGTGGAAGATCAGGTCCGATCTCCGGCATTTCCGCGCGCTCACGCTCGACAAGCCGGTGATCATGGGCCGCAAGACTTATGAATCCATCGGCAAGCCGCTCGACCGCCGCGGCAATATCGTAATCACGCGCAATCCAAAATTTTCCGCCGAGGGCGTCGAGACCGCGCCGAGCCTGCAGGCGGCGCTCGATCTCGCCCGCCAGGACGCCAAGGAACGCGGCGCCAACGAAATCATGATCATCGGCGGCGCCGACATTTTCACCGCCGCCATGCCGCTGGCGGACCGGCTCGAGATCACGCATGTCCATGCCAGTCCGCAGGGCGACGTTTATTTCCCGGTGATTGATGCGAAGCATTGGTATGAAGCCAAGCGCGAGATTCGCGAGGCCGGGCCGGAGGACGAGGCCGGCTGCGCGGTTACGACCTATTTAAGGCGCTGACCGAGGCGAAACGCGGCATCATCGCGCGTTGTAACGCCGCCTTGCGTCCCCTATAACCCCTCCCACATAGGGTTGCCGGGCGGAAGCGGCCGCGGCGCCGGGAGAAAATTCAATGCCATGGAGTAATCAGGGCGGCGGAGGCGGCGGCCCGTGGGGCTCGGGCGGCAAGGGCCCCTGGGGCTCCGGTTCGCAGCCGCCGGGATCGACGCCGCCGGATCTGGAGGAAATCCTCCGCCGCGGCCAGGACAAATTGCGCCGCGTACTGCCGGGCGGCAGTCTCGGCGGCAAGGGCTTCGCACTGCTTGCGCTCGCGGCCGTCGCACTGTGGGGATTTTCCGGCTTCTTCCGCGTCGAGCCGGACGAACTCGGTGTGGTGTTGCGCTTCGGCAAGGACGTGCGCGAGGTGCAGCCCGGATTGAATTACCACCTGCCTTATCCGATCGAGACTGTGCTCACGCCCAAGGCGCTGCGCATAAACAAGATCGATATCGGGATGCGCTCGGTCGAGGATGGGCGCCGATCGGGCATCCGCGAAGTGCCGGAGGAAAGCCTGATGCTGACCGGCGACGAGAACATCGTCGACGTCGATTTCGCGGTGCTGTGGAAAGTGAAGCCGGCCGGTGTCGGGGATTATCTGTTCAACATCCAGAATCCGGAAGGCACGGTGAAGGCGGTGGCAGAAAGCGCCATGCGCGAAGTGATCGGCCGCTCGGATATTCAGCCGATCTTGACCGGCGCGCGCCAGACCACCGAAGCGGCGGTGCAGGAGCTGATGCAGAAGACGCTCGATCATTACGGCGCCGGCATCCTGGTCACGCAGGTGCAGTTGCAGAAGGTCGATCCGCCCAAGCAGGTGATCGACGCCTTCCGCGACGTGCAGGCCGCGCGCATCGACCTCGACCGCTCGGTGAACGAGGCGCAGACCTACGCCAACCGCGTCGTGCCGGAAGCGCGCGGCAACGTGGCCAAGATTACGCAAGCCGCCGAAGCCTACAAGTCGCAAACCGTGGCGCAGGCCACCGGCCAGACCTCGCGCTTTTTGAAAATATACGAGCAGTACAAGAAAGCGCCCGACGTCACCCGCGAACGCATGTATCTGGAGACCATGGAGCGCGTGCTCGGCGATTCCAACAAGATCATCATGGATGCCAACCCGGGCTCCCAGGGCGTGGTCCCCTATCTGCCGCTCGGTGAACTCGGCACCACGCCGCCAGATGCGCGCGGTCAGTCGTCGACCGGAGGCCAGCGATGAAACTCAATGTTTTCGGCGGCGTCGTCGCCGTGCTCGCCTTTGCCGCGCTGATCGTGGCCTACAGCGCGCTGTTCACCGTCTACCAGACCCAGCAGGCGCTGGTGGTGCGGCTGGGCAAAGTTGTGCGCGTGGTCGACGAGCCGGGCCTGCACGTCAAGGTGCCGTTCATCGACAATGTACTCGATATCGACAAGCGCATCCTCGATCTGGAGGCGCCGGCGCAGGAAGTGATCGCCTCCGACCAGAAGCGGCTGGTGGTGGACGCCTTTGCCCGCTATCGCATCAAGGATCCGCTGCGCTTCTACCAGACGCTCGGTTCCAAGACCGCCGCCGATTCGCAGCTCAACATTCTGCTCAATTCGGCGCTGCGCCGCGTGCTCGGCGAAGCGACCTTCATCCAAGTGGTGCGCGACGAGCGCGCCGAACTGATGGCGCGCATCCGCGATCTGATCAATCATGAGGCAGCGAGCTACGGCATCGACGTGGTAGATGCGCGCATCCGCCGCGCCGATCTGCCGGAGCAGAACAGCCAGGCGGT
>JBOHII010000055.1:0-8885 GCA_050725955.1 Pseudolabrys sp.
GGCCAGCACGCCGTCGCGGATGGCGGCGAGGTCGCGCGGTCCGCCGCGCCCGACGGCCAGCCGCGCCAGCGCACGCGCGAGATCGGGCGCCGCGGCCAGGCGCGACCGCGTGTCGGCGCGCGCGGCCGCGTCACCGACAAAACTCGCCACCGCATCGAGCCGTGCTTGAATAGCCTTGGGGTCGGTGAGCGGCGCCGACAATCGCTGCGCCAGCAGGCGCGAGCCGGCCGAGGTCACCGTGCGGTCGATCGCTTCAAGCAGCGAGCCGCGCCGCTCGCCGGACAGCGTGCGCATCAGTTCGAGATTGCCGCGCGTCGCCTGATCGATCGCCATCGTCGTTCCGGCGCTTTCGCGCAACGGCGGCGACAGCGGCGGGTGCTTGCCGATCTGCGTGCGCTCGACGTAAGTGACGCAAGCTGCGGCAGCCGTCAGCTCCAGCCTGCTGAGTGCGCCGAAGGCTTCGCTGGTCTTGACCGCGAAAAATGTCGTCAACCGCCGCTCGGCGGTGCTTGCGTCGAATACGTCGCGGGTGAGCGGCGTCACCGCCGGCAGCTCGCGCCAGTAGGCGGCCAAGTCGGCGTCGGCGTAGAGCGCGTCGGAAACGATGATCTCGCCCGGTTCCAGCCGGGCTATTTCCGCCGGCAGGGTCAAGCGGTCGCATTCGGTGATGCGGAATTCGCCGGTGGAAATATCGATCCAGGCGAGCGCAAAGCGGGCGTCCTCTCCGGCCGATGAACCGCGCGCGCGCGTGACGGCGAGCAGGTAGTTATTGCGCCTGGCGTCGAGGAGGGTGTCTTCGGTGAGCGTGCCGGGCGTGACGAGGCGAATGACGTCGCGCCGCACCACGCTTTTATTGCCGCGTTTGCGGGCCTCGGCCGGATCCTCGAGCTGTTCGCAGACCGCAACGCGGTGGCCAAGCGCGATCAGGCGATGCAGATATTCGTCGGCGCGCTCGACCGGCACGCCGCACATCGGGATGTCGGCGCCCAGATGCTTGCCGCGCTTGGTGAGCACGATGCCGAGCGCGCGGGAGGCGATCTCGGCGTCGGCGAAGAACATCTCGTAGAAATCGCCCATCCGGTAGAACAAGAGGCAGTCCGGATTGGCGGCCTTGATCTCGATATATTGCTCCATCATCGGCGTGACGCGACCGGCTTCGCCCGCCGCTATGGGCGTGCCGCGGCCCTCGCCGGCCGGCGGCGGTTCAGGCTCGTTGAGGCCGATGGGTTGCGTCAGCGCCATGAATGTGAGGTTAGCAGAAGTGGGCGGGGCTTCCACCCGCGTCTCGCCGGGGGCGGCGCGGCCGACTCAATAAGGCGTAATGACGTTGAGCAGCGCCTGGCGGCCCCCGCCGACCACGGCGTCGCGGGCGCGCGTGAGCGCGTCGGGCAGATCGGCGGGCTTTTCCACGCGCTCGGCATAGACGCCTTGCGCGCGCGCCATTTCGTCGAACGGCGGCGCCGGATCGAGATCGGCGAGCGTGCGGCCGTCTGTCTCGCCGGCGGTTGCGTCCTTGAACATCGACAGCGTGGCATTGCGCACGGCGCCATAGCGCGTGTTGTTGAACAGAATTGTGAGGATCGGCAGATTGTGCGCCGCCGACACCCAATGACCGATCAGCGGATTGGAGAACATGTAGGCGCCGTCGCCGAGTGTCGCGACGATGAATTTTTCCGGTGCCGCGAGCTTGGCTCCCAGCGCGGCGCCAAAACCCCAGCCGAGTCCGCCGGCCGGTCCGAGCGCAAACAGCGTACCGGGCTTCTCGCGCATGACTTGCGCGGCGCGCAGCGAATATTCGTTGAAAATAACGGCATCTTCGCCGATCGCTTCGCCGATGCAGTGCGACAAATATTCCGGCGAGATACGCGCGCCGGGGGCGGAATCCTTGGCGAGTTGCGCGCGCCGCATCCGCATGCGCTCGGTCAGGCGGGCGCGGCGTGCGGCGATGCGCGCCTCCGCCATTTGCAGGCGCTGTTCGACGGCGCCGTTGAGCGCGTGCAGGGTATTGGCCGTGCCGGCCTGGATCGCGAGGTCGCTGGGGAACGAGCGCATCGGATAGCGAACGAAGAACGGATCCTCACCGATGTGGGCGACGTGCGTGCCGGCGGGCGGATGCTGCACGCTCGGAATCCAGGGCGCGTCACTGTCGATCGCGATGACGAGATCGGCGTCGGCGAGCAAAGTGCCCGGTTCAAAACCGAAATGCATCGAATGGCTGGACGGGAGGCAAACGGTGCGCGGATTTTGCACGACCACCGGAATGGCGCAGCGCTCCCCCAGTTGCGCCAGAGGTGCAACCGCCTCACTCGCCAGTGTGGACGTAATGATCAGCGGCCGCTCGGCATGCGCGATCCATTCGGCCAGTTGCGCGACGGCGCGTGGATCGGGGAGCGCTGCGGCCGCCTGCGGCCGCGGTTTCACGGGGCCGATCGGTGCCGCCACCGGCGCCGACAACGGTTCGCGCGGCAGCACCAGATAGACCGGGCCGCGCGGGCTCGCCATGGTGACTTCCACCGCGCGCGAGACCGCATCGCCGATCTGGTTCGGCATGCGCAATTCGTAGTCCCATTTCACCTGTTCGCGCACCATGCCGGCCTGGTCGAACATTTCCTGCGCCCAATGGATCGGCCGCGAGCGCGAACCGAATTCGCCCTTTTCGGTAATCGGCGTGCGTCCGGCGCAGAGGATGAGCGGGATGCGGTCGCGCGACAGGTTGGTGAGGTTGTTGATGGTATTGGCGGTGCCGACATTGACATGCACCATGACCGCTTGCGGGCGGCCGTTCATCAGATAGGCGCCGTGCGCCATGGCGACTGCCAGATTTTCGTGCGGAACCAGGATCGGCTTCGGCACCTTGGCGTTGGTTTTCTTGGCGCGGTCGAAGGCTTCGACGATCGGCGGAAAGTCGGTGCCCGGATTGGCGAAGAAGTAATCGATGCCGTGGTCGGCGAGCGCGCGCAGGAAGGCTTCGGCGGCGATCGGCTGCCCGCGCCCGGTCGGTGTGACCGCCATTTTGTTCCGCCCCGTAAGGCGCCCGCCGGAGTGCGTGCGCAGTTGTTTGCTTTTAGGCTGTTTTACGCGACCGGGGGAGGGGCTGACAACGGACGCTGGCCTACTACTCCGCCGCTATGCCGAATGCGGCCTGGCCGTCGATTTCGGCGAGGCACTTGGCGAGGCCTTCGCCCTCGGGGTCGACCAGCGCGGCGGTGCGCGCGCTCGCCAGCGCGTCGGCGGCGCGCCCGGCCGGGATGTTGCCCGCCAACGCCGGGCGGATCACGCGCGCCTCGATGGTGCGGTAATTGGCGAGCCCGCGCGCGTAGGTGTCGCCATAGCCCTTGAGCAACCGCGCGCATTGGGCAACTTCGAGGGCGAATTCGGCGGAGTGCCGCGCCGCCTCGGCGATCAAGCCGAGCCAGGATTCGATTTGCGCTTGTTCTTGTTTGAAGCGGTGGCCGCGCGGGCGCCAGCGGCGCAGCTTGGCGAGCAGCAAGAAGCGCAAGTAGCCGGTGACCGAGGTCGAATTGATCTCCATGCCGAAATGGACGCGGCCGAGCCAGCCGCGGCGCTGCGCCATGCGCAACAGCGGCCGCGCCAGGAACGGCGGCATCAGCTGGCTGAATTCCTCAATGCCGGGCTTGAGGAAATCGTGCACCGAGAATGGCTCGTTCACCACGTGCAATTCCTCGCGCGCGATGCGCCGCATGCGCTCGGGCGCGATCTTGGCCTGCGCCACCCGCACCACGTCCTCGTAGGACATGCGCACGGCAAGCTGGCGCGCGACTTCCTTGATGAGCCCGCCCGGCACGCCGCCGGCCGCGTCGGCATCGACCAGCGCGCGCAGACGATTGAGATAAAGCTGCGCATAACGGACGCTCTGATAGGCGATGAGCCGGCGCACGCCTTCGATCGCGGTCGGCTGCGCCAGCGCCGGCAGCGAATAAGTGACCTCGTGCTCGAGCAATTCGGGGGTGGTCGGCGCGTGCTTCTTGGTCTCGGCCGGCTTGCCCGGTTCCGCCTTGGCGCGCGCCGCATCGTATCCGGCGTTAAAGCCGCGTAGGTTCGCGTTGACCGCCTTGCCGTCGGCGCGGATGGCGTTTTCCAGCCGCTCGGCGGTCACCGGCAGGCGCTGCGAGCCGGCGATGGCGCCGAGCATCACCGCGCTGACGATCGCGCCGCTCTCGCGCGCAAGCTGCTCCATGTCGATCAGCACCGCCTCGCGCGCATTGTCCGTGACGAACTTGATCAGCCTGTCGCGGTCGTAGCGGCCGTCGCCCATGGCGATCTTTTCGTCCATGGCATAGAAGCGGCTGAGCGAGCCGATGACATAAGTGCGCTCGGGCGTGACGAAGCCGCCCGCCACCGTGCGCCCAACTTCCAGCAATTCGCTCGCCACCGCGATGTCGATGTCGCCAACGCCGGGCGTGAGCGCCAGCACCGGGCGTTTGTCGCCGAGCGCGCGCGCCGGCACCGGGAAAATCTCGATGTAATAAGTGGTGGCGCCGGTGCGCTGCGCGACGCCGGGGATCGAGGTCGATTGCACCGGGAAACCGGCCGCTTCCGCCGCCGTCACGATCCAATCGGTCAAAACGCCGCCGCCCTCGCCGCCGAGTGCAGCGATCAGGATTTTGACGGGTGTTTGCGCCGGCTCGGCTTGCACGGGAGGCTCCCTCCCCCCTTGAGGGGGAGGGTTGGGGAGGGGGGTACTTACTTGCGCAAGCGTTTGTTGCTTACCCCCCTCCCGCCGAGCTTCGCTCGGCGACCTCCCCCTCAAGGGGGGAGGTGAAGAAGAGATATCGCCACCCAGCCAGCCGATGACCGTGCGGCGGAACCAAAACAGCGTGCGGTCCCACAGGCTGGCATTGCGAATGATCTCGGCGCGGTAGAACGACGGGCACAGCACGGCGGCATGCGCCACCTCGCCGCATAACCCGCAGCCGACGCAGGAGTCGATCACCGTCGCCACCGGATCGCTGCGCAGCGGATCGGGCGACGGCTTGACCGTCAGCGACGGGCAGCCCGACAGCCGGATGCAGGAATGATCGCCGGTGCAGATTTCGTCATCGACGCCGTAGCGGGTGCGGGTGACGCGGTCGCCGCGCTTGAGCTTGTCGGCGTCCTCGGCGCGCACGCGGCGCTGGCGCGCCAGCTGGCATTCGCCGTCGGCGATGATCACCTTGAGGCCGCGCTCGGCGGTCTTCATCGCTTCCTTCAGCGTCTTGGCCATGGTCGCGACCGAATAGCTGCGCACCGTGCGCAGCCATTTCACGCCCATGGTACGCAAAGTCTGCTCGATGCCGACGCCGGCGGTGGGGCCGTCGCGGCTGGCGGTGCTCGACGGGATGTATTGCTGGCCGGTGGCGGAGGCGTAGCCGTTCTGCATGACGATCAGCACGCCGTCGCCTTTGTTGAACAAATTGGAGGCGACGCCGCTGATCAATCCGTTATGCCAGAAGCCGCCGTCGCCCATGATGGCGATCGGGCGCTCTTTCATATTGGGCGTCACCGCCGCGGCGCTGGCGAGCGACATGCCGTAGCCGAGGATCGAATTGCCGAGCGAGAACGGCGCGAAGGTCGCGAACGAATGGCAGCCGATGTCGGTTGAGATGTGGGTCGGGCCCAGTTCGCGCTGCATCAGCTTGATGGCGGAGAATACCGGGCGCTCCGGGCAGCCGGTGCAGAAGGCGGGCGGGCGCGGCGGCAGCGGTCCGAGCGCGGCGGCGACTTTCGCCTTGTGCGCAATCAAGCCGCGCGCTTTTGCCGCCACGGCTTCGCCGTCAAGGCCGTGTGGCTTGGCCTCTTGCAGGAAGGCGGCCAAGCCCTCCAGCAGCACATCCGAGGTGTATTCGCCGGCCGCCGGCAGTGGACCTTTGCCGCAAACTTGCGTCCAACTGTCGGCGCGGCGCAATTCGACATTGACCGCCTGCTCGATGTAATCGGGAAAGCCCTCCTCGACCACCAGCACCGCGCGTTTTCCCGCGCAGAAGCCGCGGATTTCCTCCGGTACCAGCGGATAAACCACGTTGAGCACCAGGAGCGGAACGCGCGAAGCACCGTAGACGTCAGCGAGGCCCATGCGCTCGAGTGCGCGCAGCACGGAATTGGTAAGCCCGCCCATGACGATGATGCCGATATCGCCGAGCTCGCCGGCGATGGTCTCGTTGAGCCGATGCGTGGCGATGAAGGCGCGCGCCGCCGGCAGCCGTTCGTCGACCTTCAGCTTTTCCTGCGTAAAGGTCACCGGCGGATGCGACAGCCGCGCATAGTTGAATCGCGCCGGCGCGGCGATGCGGTTGAGGCCGGAAAATTCGGATTTGCGGTTATCCTTGGCGGCGAATTCGCCGGTGGCGTGGCAGGCGCGGATGCGCAATTCCAGCATCACCGGGGCGTGGCTCGCCTCCGACAGTTCGAAGCCTTTTTCCACCATGCGCACGATCGACGGCAGATCGGGGCGCGGATCGATGAGCCACATGGAGGATTTGAGCGCATAGGCATAGGAGCGTTCCTGGATGACGCTGGCGCCTTCGCCGTAGTCCTCGCCGATGATGATCATGGCGCCGCCGACCACCCCGGGCGAGGCCAGGTTGGAAAGCGCATCGGCCGCCACATTGGTGCCGACGATCGATTTCCAGGTCACCGCGCCGCGCAAGGGATAGTTGATCGAGGCGCCGAGCATGGCCGCAGCCGAGGCCTCGTTCGAACAGGTCTCCAGGTGCACGCCAAGCTCGGCCATGATGTCTTCGGCGTCCACCAGCACGTCGAGCAGATGCGAGACCGGGGCGCCCTGGTAACCGCCGACATAGGCCACGCCCGATTGCAGCAGCGCCTTGGTGACCGCCAGGATGCCTTCGCCGCGGAAGGTCTGGCCTTCGCCCAACCGCAGCGCCTGCACCTCTTTCTTGAACGAGCGTTCCATCGTCAAGCCTTGGCCGAATGGTTGGGACCCCAACTATATACCACAGTTGGCCTACATGTGCGAGGGCAGCCAGGTCGCCAGGATCGGAAAAGCGATCAGGACGGCGAGCCGCAGGATATCGGTCGCCACGAACGGCATCACGCCGTAAAAGACCGTGGATAGCTTGACGTCCTTGATCACGCTCTTGATGACGAACACGTTCATGCCGACCGGCGGATGGATCAGGCCAAGTTCCACCGTCATCACGATGATGACCCCGAACCAGATCGGATCGAAGCCGAGCGTCTTGATGACCGGGAAGATGATCGGGATGGTCAGGATGATCATGGCCATGGCGTCCATGATGCAGCCGAGCACAAGATACATCAACATGATCAGCACCAGCACGCCGTAGGGACCGAGCCCCAATCCGGTGAGGAACCCGGTGAGCTTCTGCGGCGTCTGGGTGATGGTGAGGAAATAGCCGAAGATCAGCGCCCCGATCAGGATGGTGAATACGGCGGCGGTGGTGCGCAGGCTTTCGATCAGGCAGCGCCAGAAATCCGCGCGCGAGAGTTTCCGCCGCAGCACCGCGATGATGAAGGCGCCGGATGCGCCCATGCCGGCGGCTTCGGTGGCGGTGAACAACCCGCCATACAGGCCGCCGATGATGAAGATGAACAGTAGCACAACCGCCCAGATGTCGCGCACCGCCTCGATGCGCTCCTTCCAGGAATGGCGCGGGCCCGCCGGCAGGAACCCGGGGCGCACCAGCGCGATGATGTTGATGGTGGTGATATACATCGCCACCGCGACGATGCCGGGCACGATCCCGGCGATGAACAATTTGCCGATGTCCTGCTCGGTGATCAGCCCATAGACCGCGAACACGGTCGAGGGCGGGATCATGATGCCGAGCGACCCGCCGGCCGCGATCACCCCGGTGGCGAAGCTCTGCGGATAGCCGAATTGCCGCATCTCCGGATAGGCGACCTTGGAGAATGTCGCGGCGGTCGCGACCGAGGAACCGCAGATGGCGGCAAAGCCGCCGCAGGCGACGATGGTCGCGATGCCGAGCCCGCCCCTGAGATGGCCGAGAAAGGTGTTGGAAGCGCGGAACAATTCGCGGCTCATGCCGGAGGCCGAAGCGAACGCGCCCATCAGCAGGAACAGCGGGATGACCGCGAATTCGGCGTCGGTGGCGGTGCGGATCGGCGACTGCGACAGGATTTTCAGCGCCGGCCCGATGTCGCCGACCAGGTAGCCGAAGCCGAGCACGCCGACGACGCCCATGGCGATGCCAACCGGCACGCGCAATATCATCAGCGCGAACAGCGAAACAAAGCCGGTGATGGCGACGGCGTCGGTGCTCATCGCGGCGGCCTTACTCGAGCGACTGGGTTGGCGCGAAGCGCACGAGCTTGTCCGGCCACAACACCAGCCGGGTGGTGCGCACGACAAGCAGCAGGATCGAGCAGGCGAGCCCGATCCAGGCGATGAAATAGTAGATCCAAACCGGCTGGCGCAGGTCGAAGGTGCCGACATTATCGGCGCGGGTGCCGATCACTTTTTCGGCGAACATGACGGTAAACGCGCTCATGGCAATGAGCGTCACCAGCGCGGCGAACACGTCCATGCCGCGCTTTGCCCACGCCGGCACCGCGCTCCACAACAGGTCGACGCTGATGTGGTCGCCGCGATAGCTGGCGACCGCCATGCCCCAGAAGATCAAAATGCCGAGCAGTAGCCGGGTAAAGTCGTAGCTGTCGGGGATCGCCCAGGAAAAAAGATAGCGCAGGATGACCGATACGAATGTGAGCAAGGTGACGACGGCGAGAAATCCCGCCGCCGTCACCTCGATCGCATCGATGAAGCGATCGACGGCACTACGCCCCCGCGCTGCGTCGGGCATCAATAGGCCGCGTTCTCTTTCTTCAAGTCCGCCCGCAGCGCCTTGATCGCGGCCGCGGCGTCGACGCCGGCTTTCTTGGCG
>JBOHII010000056.1:0-9384 GCA_050725955.1 Pseudolabrys sp.
TCGGATGCGGTGCGCGGGGAAAGCGCATGCGGCAGTTGACTATCGCCGAACGGCTTGCTGCGGCCGTGCTGCTGCCGCTGGTCGCACTGCTGTCTGGGCCATTTTTGGCGACGGCCCTAGTGCCCTATCTCGGCGCGGCTGGCGCCATCTACCTCGAAATTGTCATTGCTCTGGTCGCCGCCGCGATGACCGGCGCGGTGGCATTGGCGATCGCGCGCACAATTGCACGGCCTCTCACCGAAGTGGCCGATACCCTCGACGCCATCGCTTGTGCGGAGCTCGATTCCGCTGCGCCTTTGCAGCCGACCCGCGGCGAAATCGCGCGGCTATTGGCGGCGACCGATCGGCTCGCCGACGTCGTCGGCGAACGTCAGCGCCGCGAGTTGGTGCACAACGATCTCGACCGGACCTGGCAGGCCGCGCGCCGCGTCAATCTGTCCAACCTCGCGCATCAGGTCGAATCCGCGACCGAAGCCGGCATCCAGCCGATCGTGGACGGCACCGCGACTTTGCAGCTCAAAGCCGACGACATGGTAGCGGTGCTCGAAAGCGTGCGCGCGGCATTCGATGAGACTGTGCACGCTGCCGAAAGCTCGCAAGCCATGAACAACGCGGCCGGCCATTTGTCCGACCGGGTGATCAGGGCGGTTGCGGACATCTCCGAGCAGGTGCGGCGCGGCAGCGGGCTTGGCCGAGAAGCAGTCGCACGCGCGACGGCTTCCCGTGCGACGATCGATGCGCTGGCGAAAGCCGCTGATCAGATCGGCGATATCGTCACCGTGATCAACGACATCGCTGAGCAGACCAATCTTCTGGCGCTCAACGCCACCATCGAGGCGGCGAGGGCCGGCGAGGCCGGGCGCGGCTTTTCGGTGGTCGCCTCCGAGGTCAAGACCCTGGCGACGCAGACCGGCAAATCGACCGAGCAGATCGGCGCTAAGGTGGCCGAAATCCAATCCACCACGCGCGAAGTCGTGGCTGCGCTGGCAAGCGTCGCCGAGGCGGTCGATCAACTTTCCGACGTGACGGTTTCGGTATCCGCGGCGGTCGAGCAGCAGCGCGACGCCACCGATAATTTTGCCGCCAGTGCGCGCGAGACCAGCGCCGCGGTATCCGATGTTGCCGGGCGGATGGCCGGTATCGCCGACATGATGCAGCGCTCGCGCGCAACTGCGCAGGACGTTTCCGCCGTGGCCGAGACGATGCAATCGACGTCGCAGATTCTCTGCCGCGAAATTCCTGAGATCGTGCGTAAAGCGGTTAAAGCCGACTTGCGCGAATTCCCGCGTTACGAAGTGAAACTGACCGCGCGCCTGGAACGCAACGGCACCGTCCACGAAGTGGCGGTGCATGACCTCAGCGAGGGCGGTGCGCGGATCGACGGGCCGGAAAACCTGGCGGTTGGCGACAACGTCGCCTTGACTTTCCCTGGCATGAAAGCGATTGCCGCCGAGGTCGTGCGCCACAGCAGCGACGGATTCGGAATATGCTTCAGGCCGGCCGGGTTGCGCTTGGAGGAATTGCGCGATCTGGTGACCTTGCCGGAACGCGCGGCTTAACCGCCCGTCACGCTCATATGGCGCGCCAGCGCCGGACGCTGGTGACGGCGGTCGATCACGAAATCATGTCCCTTGGGTTTGCGGGTGATCGCCTCGTCGATCGCGGCATGCACCAGATCGTCGCTTTCGGAAGCACGCAAGGGCGCGCGCAGGTCGGCGGCATCGTTTTGGCCCAGACACATATACAGCGTGCCGGTACACGTGATGCGCACCCGATTGCACGACTCGCAGAAGTTATGGGTCAGCGGCGTGATGAAGCCCAGTCGTCCGCCGGTCTCCTTGACGCGCACATAGCGTGCCGGTCCGCCGGTGTGATAATCGATGTCTTCCAGCGTGTAGCGCTCGGCAAGGCGCGCCCGCACCATCGACAGCGGCAGGTATTGCTCAAGGCGGTCTTCGCCGATTTCGCCAAGCGGCATGACCTCGATGACCGTGATATCCATGCCGCGTCCGTGCGCCCATGCAACGAGATCGCCGATTTCGTCCTCGTTGACGCCCTTGAGCGCCACCGTATTGATCTTCACCTGCAATCCGGCATTGAGCGCGGCATCGATGCCGGCCAGCACCTTTTCCAGATCGCCCCAGCGCGTAATGGCGCGGAACTTATCGGAATCCAGCGTGTCGAGCGAAACGTTGATGCGCTTAACGCCATGCGCCATGAGCTCGGCGGCGTATTTTTCCAGTTGCGAAGCATTCGTGGTGAGCGTGAGTTCCTTGAGCGCGCCGCTTGCGAGATGGCGCGACAGCGAGGCAAACAGCGTCATGATGCCGCGCCGCACCAGCGGCTCGCCGCCGGTGAGGCGCAGCTTGCTGACGCCCTTGGCGATGAATGCGCTGCATAATCGATCGAGTTCCTCCAGGCTGAGCAAGTCGGCCTTGGGCAGGAACGTCATGTGTTCCGACATGCAATAGACGCAGCGGAAATCGCAGCGGTCGGTCACCGAGACGCGCAAATAGGTAATGGCGCGATGAAACGGGTCGATCAGCGCGCGTGGACGCGTGCCGGCCCGATCGTGTTCAAGCGTCGAACTGCCGTTGGTCGCTGCCATATCTCATCCCTGTGCCGCGGGCGGCGGACCTGAGATATAGGACGTGCGGCCGATTATGGCCATAGCGTCCAGCCGACACGACGCGCGCGCTCAAGCGGCGCGGTGGGACCGATATTGCAAGATGTCGGCTTGTTAGCGCGTCGGCTGCGGAGCCGCCGGCCACGGCGCTTGCTGCTGCTGCACGGGCTGTGCCGGCATCGGCGCGGTGCTCGCCGTCGCCGGCTTCTTCGGCGCCGGTTTTCTGGCGACCGGTTTCTTCTTGGCGATCGGCTTCCTCTTCTTGACGTGCTTCATCGGCTTCGGCGGGGGCGGGATGGGCACCAGTTCGGCCACCGCCGGGTTCGGTTGCAATGAGGGCATTTCGGTGCCGACGGCGACCGGCTCGATCTTTTGCGTGGTCGGCTCGTAACCGATGAGGGTGAAGGTCACGGTCATCGTTGAGTTGGCAGGCAACGCGAGCGCGCAGGGGGTGCGGCAGGTCTGCTCGTTAGACATTCTCGCTTCGGCCCCCGGCGGCACGGATTCGAACCGCACCGTGTCCATCGTGGGCGCCGGCTTCAGCGCGTCGAGACTCATCCAGTCAGGCATTGATGAACACGCCGCAAGGGCAAGACTCGCGCCCGCGATCGCGATTACTCGATACATTTTGGCAACCCGTCCACTTGAGCGGCAGAAACCGCCCTCCATCAATAGGATACGGTTGCGTTTATAGGGGCGCAACCGGTAGCAGTCCATTAACCTTACCGCGTAAACCATAGCCGCCGCCAGCCGCGTCAGTTTAGTGGCAATAATGCGACGATAGCTGCCGGCAATTGCTCGAAATGGCTAATTATTCGGTCCGGTCCGAATTCGGCAACCGGTCGTTCGCTATAGCCGAAGTCGACGGCAATGACCGGAATGCCGGCGGCGCGCGCGGTCCTGATATCGGTGGCGGAGTCCCCGATCATGATCGCTTCGGCGAGACTTCCGCCGGCCGCGGCGACGGTCCGGCGCAGCACTTCCGGATCGGGCTTCTGCATCCCGAACGTATCCTGCCCGCAAATCGCTGCGAACCGATCGGCAAGCTTGAGCTTCTCGAGCAGCAGAACCGAGAGGCGTTCGAGCTTGTTGGTGCAGACGGCAAAGCGCGAGCCGCCGGCTGCGAGCGCGTCGAGCGCGTCGGTCATTCCCGGGAATGGCTGCGAGCGGTCGGCGAGGTGCTCGCTGTAATGCGCGATAAAGTCGGCGAACAATCGTTCGATCCTTGCCGGCTCGACCGAGATGCCTTCTGCGGCAATTCCACGCGCGATCATCGTGCGGGCGCCGCCGCCGATCAGATTGCGCGCCGTTTCATAAGGCACCGGCGGCAATCCTTCGCGTGCGAAGATCACGTTGAGGGTATCAACAAGATCGGGCGCGGTATCGATCAGGGTGCCGTCGAGGTCGAAAATGATGGTGGGGGCCGTCATGGCGGATCGCTAGCGCATGATCCGGCAAAGGGGAAGGGCCGTGGGGGAGGGCTACCCAGGCAAGGCGTTCGGGGCTAGATAGGCGGAGCAAAAAAGACCCTGATCAACCCTCGAATCTGCACCCGGTCGCGATGAACGCCGATGCCCAGAAACGCGCAGCCGCCGCGCGCGCCGTCGAATTCGTGCGACCCGGCATGCGGCTCGGGCTCGGCACCGGCTCGACGGCGAAACATTTTGTCGAGTTGATCGGCGAACGCGTGCGGGCAGGGTTGGATATCGTCGCGGTGCCGACGTCGCAAGCAACGCGCGACGATGCCGAACGCTGCGGCATTGCGCTGACCACGCTGGATGCGACGCCGGAACTCGACTTGACCGTCGACGGCGCCGACGAGATCGCACCCGATCTCAGCCTGATCAAGGGCGGCGGCGGAGCGTTGCTGCGGGAAAAGATTGTTGCCGCAGCCTCCGCGCGCATGATCGTGATCGCCGACCGCAGCAAATGGGTCGCCGCGCTCGGGCGCTTTCCGCTGCCAATCGAGGTCGCGCCATTCGGCTTGGGTGCCACGCGGCGGGCAATCGAGAAGGCCATCGCGGCAATCCAGCGGCCCGGCCCGTTGACATTGCGGCAAGGCAAGGATGGCCATGCTTTCGTCACGGATGGCGGCCACTGGATCGTCGACGCCGCGCTCGGCCGGATTGACGATCCGAAAGCGGTGGCGCATGCGCTATCGGCAATCCCCGGGGTCATGGAGCATGGTCTGTTTATTGGGCTGGCGCAGACCGCCATACTGGCCGGGCCGGACGGCGTCACAATCGTCGAGCGGCCGTGAATCAGAATCATAAGTCAAAGGGAGTGAGCATGATGAGCGTCATTCAGGCCACCAAAAAGGCTGCCAGCATCGCCGCGGTCGCCATCGCGCTGGTCACGATAACTCCAGTCGCGCACGGCCAACAACCGTCGCCGCCGTCGCCGGCGGCGATCGCGACCGCCAAGGAACTCATCGCCTATACCGGGTCGGCGGCGGTGTTCAATCCGTTGATCGCCGGCGTGGTCGAACAGGCGAAACTTCTTTACCTCCAGCAGAACCCTGCCTTGGGCAAGGATCTCAACGAGATTGCGGAAAAAATACGCACGGATCTGGCGCCGCGGTTTGCCGAGCTGACCGATGAGATGGCCAGGCTTTACGCCACCCACTTCACCGATGCGGAGCTCAAGGAGATTCTGGCGTTCTATAAGTCGCCGGTCGGCAAGAAGATGCTCGTGCAGCAGCCGACCGTGGTCGACGCCAGCATGAAATACGCGCAGGACTGGGCGAGCAAGCTGTCCGACCAGGTGATCGCGACGATGCGCGACGAGTTGAAGAAGCGAGGTCACTCCCTCTGATGGCGGACCAGGACGTCGATCTATTTGTCATCGGCGCGGGCTCCGGCGGCGTGCGCGCCGCGCGCGTCGCCTCGAGCCACGGCGCGCGCGTGATGGTCGCGGAAGAATTCCGCGTCGGCGGAACTTGCGTCATCCGGGGCTGCGTGCCGAAAAAGCTTTTGGTCTATGCCTCGCGATTTTCCGAGGAATTCGAGGACGCCGCCGGTTACGGCTGGACCATGCCGCATCCGACGTTTCACTGGCCGACGCTGATCGGCAACGTGCACGGCGAAGTGGCGCGGCTGGAAGCGGCCTATACCAGCACGCTCGAACGCTTCAACGTCGCGCTGGTCAAGAGCCGCGCGGTGCTGGAAGACGCTCACACGGTGCGGTTGGCAAATGGCGCCCGCGTGCGTGCCGAAACAATACTGATTGCGACGGGGGCCGCGCCCTATCACGGCGCGCGGATCGCCGGCCTTGAGCATGTCATTTCCTCGAACGAGGCGTTTCTTCTTAAGGATTTGCCCAAGCGCATTCTGATCCAGGGCGGCGGCTACATTGCGGTCGAATTCGCCGGCATTTTCGCCGGCCTCGGCACGCAGGTCACCCTGGTCTATCGCGGCGAAAACATCCTGCGCGGATTTGACGACGACGTGCGTGAACATTTGCGCAGCGAGATGGAACAGCGCGGCATCAAGATCATCACCCGGCAGACCGTTTCGGCGATCGAAAAGGTCGAGCATGGCTACGACGTAGAATTGTCCGACAACGAGCAGTACATGACGGACCTGGTGATGTTTGCGACTGGCCGCAACCCGAACGTGCGCGGGATCGGCCTCGAGGCGGCCGGCGTCGCGCTCGGCGAAACCGGCGGCATTGCCGTGGACGCCTATTCCAAGACCACCGTCGACAATATCTATGCCGTCGGCGACGTCACCAATCGGATTAACCTCACGCCGGTGGCGATCCGCGAAGGTCATGCTTTCGCCGACACGGTTTACGGCGGCAAGCCGACGCCGGTCGATCATTCCAATGTCCCGACCGCGGTATTCTCCGAGCCTGAGATCGGCGTGGTCGGGCTCACCGAAACGCAGGCGCGCGAGCGGCTCGATAAGATCGATATCTACAAGACCAGTTTCCGGCCGATGAAAGCGACGCTGCCGGGGCGCGAGACCCGCATGTTCATGAAGCTGGTGGTCGACGGCGTCACAGACCGCGTGGTCGGTTGCCATATCGCCGGCCCCTACGCCGCTGAAATGATCCAGGTGATCGGCATAGCGGTAAAGATGGGGGCCACCAAGGCCGACTTCGATGCGACCATGGCCGTGCACCCGACGGCGGCCGAGGAACTCGTCACCATGCGCGAGAAGGCCGTCAGCTACGGCCGCGCGGCGGCGGAATAGCATTAAACTAACGATTTTCGCGAATAGCTGGCTTCGGCGGGGCGGCTTCGTGTATAACCCACGCCAATCGTTGGAGTAATCGGCAATGGCCGAGCGTTGGACGCCCGATAGCTGGCGCAAGAAGCCGATTTTGCAGGTGCCGGATTATCCGGACCGGCAAGCTTTGGCCGACGTTGAAAAACAGCTGGCGACCTTTCCCCCGCTGGTGTTCGCCGGCGAGGCGCGCAGCCTCAAGAAAGCGCTCGCCAAGGTCGCCGCCGGCCAGGCTTTTCTGCTGCAGGGCGGCGATTGCGCGGATAGCTTCGCCGAGCACGGCGCTAATAATATCCGCGACTTCTTCCGCGTCTTCCTGCAGATGGCGATCGTGTTGACCTACGCCGGCGCTTCGCCGGTTGTGAAGGTCGGCCGCATCGCCGGGCAATTCGCCAAGCCGCGTTCGTCGCCGAAGGAAAAGCGCGATGGCAAGGAACTGCCGAGCTATCGCGGCGATATTGTCAATGACATCGCCTTCACCGAGGAGGCGCGCCGTCCCGATCCGCGCCGGCAGATCGAGGCCTACCGGCAGTCGGCGGCGACGCTCAATCTGTTGCGCGCCTTCGCCAAGGGCGGCTACGCCAGCGTTGAAAACGTGCATCAGTGGATGCTGCAATCGGTCTCCGGCTCGCCGCAGTCGAAGGCCTATGCCGATCTCGCCGATCGCGTGTCAGGCGCGCTCGATTTCATGCGCGCCTGCGGGCTGACCTTCGCGGTCGACAGTGCGCTCGGCACCACCGATTTCTACACCAGCCACGAGGCGCTGCTGCTTGGCCTCGAGCATGCGATGACCCGCGTCGATTCGACGACCGGCGACTGGTATGCCACCTCCGGCCACATGCTTTGGATCGGCGACCGTACCCGCCAATACGATCATGCCCATGTCGAATATGCGCGCGGCATCAAGAATCCGCTCGGCCTCAAATGCGGACCGTCGCTCAAGGCCGACGATCTGCTGCGCTTGATCGATATTCTCAACCCCGACAACGAGGCCGGCCGCCTGACGCTGATCGGCCGCTTCGGGGCCGAGAAGGTCGGCGATCAACTGCCGCCGATGATCCGCGCCGTCAAACGCGAGGGCAAAGCCGTGATCTGGTCGTGCGATCCCATGCACGGCAATACCATCACCTCGACCACCGGCTACAAGACGCGTCCGTTCGATCTGATCCTCAAGGAAGTGCGCAGCTTCTTCGAGATCCATCGGGCCGAAGGCAGCTACGCCGGCGGCGTGCATCTGGAAATGACCGGGCAGAACGTCACCGAATGCACAGGCGGCGCCCGCGCTATTTCCGACGCAGACCTCAACGACCGTTACCATACGGCCTGCGATCCGCGGCTCAACGCCGAGCAGGCGATCGATATGGCGTTTCTGCTCGCCGATCAGCTCAAGAAAGAGCGCTCGGCCAAGCCCATGCCGGCCGTCGCTGGGCTTTAGAAATCTTTAGCGTCTGTAAAGGTAAACGGCCCGCGTTTATCGCGGCGTTAATGATGCGCGGCGTTCCTTAAATACCCCGCGAATATTGTAACCAGTGAGAAAACTATTGCGGCGAAAACTGGCCCCATTGCTGCAGTTGGGGAAAGCATGTTCGGGGCGCGCGTTTCGTTCGGCGGGTTATTGGTGGTGGGGCTGGCGGTTGCCGCCACGCCGTCGGCTGCCAATCCGTTTCTGATCGAACCCGACGCGCCGCAGTTCACCTCCTCATTTGGCCTGCGCTACTGGTACGGCATGGGCAATTCCAGCAAGAACCTCTACGGTTTCACCCGCGATACCTTGAATTCGCGGCTGACCTATAGCGGGCTGCAATCGCATTCGCTCGAACTCGTGTTCCGCGTCGACCACCAGCCGACCGGTCTGTTCTGGAAGGGCTATGCCGGCGGCGGTCTGTTGACCCAGGGCAACCTCCAGGACGAAGACTTCCCTCCCGGCATCACACCCTATTCGAGCACCAACAGCACGCTGCAAAACCAGTCGCTCGGCTATTTCAATCTCGATTTTGGCGGCGCACTGGTGCGCGGCCCCGATTTTCGCCTCGACGGCTTTGTCGGCTACCATTATTTCCACCAGCGCATTAAGGCGTTTGGCTGTCAGCAGACTGCAACCAATCCCGATATTTGCACCGGCGGCATTCCGAACACGGTGGCCGGCATCGTGGAGGACGACACCTGGCAGGGACTGCGCGTCGGTCTCAACGCGGATTTCCCGATCGTCGATCGCTTCCGCCTCAACCTGGAAGCCGCCTGGCTGCCGTATGCCTGGCTGTCCGGCACCGACAACCACTTGCTGCGCCCCGATCTGCCGGGTCCGTTCCGCCAAGATGGCCTAGGCTGGGGCTATCAGTTCGAAGCGGTACTCTCGTACAAATTCAGCGACGCCATCAGCGTCGGCCTCGGCGGCCGCTATTGGCACATGCAGAGCAAGGGCGATGCGCATTTCGAGGACTACGGCGGCGCATCGGGTTCGATCAGAAACGGATTGGCAGCCGACGGCGTGGCGGCAACCGCCAGCCCCACCACCAATAACCCGCCGAA
>JBOHII010000057.1:0-4659 GCA_050725955.1 Pseudolabrys sp.
GCACCAACATGGCGGCGTGGCTGTTCACCATCCTGCGCAATCATTTCCGCTCCGAATACCGCAAGCGCCGGCGCGAGGTGGAGGATGCCGATGGGCACTACGCCGAAAAGCTTAAAACGCAACCCGATCAGATCGGCCAGGTCGAATTCGGTGAATTTCGCGAGGCGCTGGCACAATTGCCGTCGGATCAGCGCGAGGCGCTGGTGCTGGTGGGCGCTTCCGGCTTTTCCTACGAGGAAGCCGCCAATATCTGCGGCTGCGCGGTCGGCACCATCAAGTCGCGCGTCAATCGCGCGCGCACGCGGCTCGCCGAATTGATGTCGATCGACGGCGCCGACGATTTCGGGCCGGACCAGCAGACCCGCGCGGTGTTGGCGGGCGGCGGGGAGTAAGGCGCGCAGACTATTTTTCAAATCAAGCTGCGCGACGCTGGCTTTGACCTCGACGACGGATATTTGCGGTGTACCGTTCGATGGTCCGCTTTGCGCCACGAGTGACGCCTCCCGTCCGGATTGAAACGAAAGAGGCCGCCAACTGAGGCGGCCTCTCGCATAAATTTCGCCCGATATGCAGGATCGGGGGTAACCCTAAAGCATGTGCCAGCCGTGCCAGGCGGGAATGTGCCAACCACGCCAGCCATGATGGCCGCGCCAGCCATGGTGGCCGCGCCAGCCATGGTGATGCCAGCCGTGATGACCGCTCCAGCCATGGTGACGATGCCAGCCGCGACCGCTGTGAGCGGACGCGCCGGTTGGAAAGGCCGCGATGCCGATAGCCGTCGCAGCGACAAGTGCGATTGTCAGTTTACGCAACATGGGGTTTCCTCCTTGGGTTGGACGCCCTTCAGCATTTCAGCATGAGAGCGTCGAAATGAATGTGACGTGAACAGAGCGAGCAATTAGCACTGAGCGTACTATGGTACGAGCGCTCACGCGAGTTTTGGCCCGATCGCCTGGCGCAGTTCGATCGGATCGATTTGGCGGCCGGTAAAGAGCTTAAACGCGTCGACCCCCTGATAAAGATAGAGTTCGTACCCACTCATGATCGAGAGGCCCGCCGCACGAGCGCCGAGCATGAAAGGCGTATCGATGGGCGTGTAGACGGCATCGAACGCCCAGCGTCGTCCATTAAGAAGCGTCTTTGGAAAAGCACTGCCGCCGTAGCCGACCATTCCCAACGGCGTTGCGTTCACCAGGCCGTCTGCCCCATCGCCGGCTTGCGCGATAGAAGCGGAAGCCTGAACATCTATCCCTGAATGTTCGGAGGCGATGGCGCGCGCCAGTTTTTCAGCTTTTTCTCGGTCGAAGTCGAACAGCCGCAACCCCTTGGCGCCGAGTTGCACCAATGCAAAGCCAATGGCTTTCCCGACACCGCCAGTTCCCGCTATGGCGACGATGCCCGGCGCCATGATGCCGTAGCGATTTTTAAACGCGGCGATGAAGCCGGTGTAGTCGGTGTTCGCGCCGATGGGCGAAGGCGCATCGAACAGCACCGTATTGCAGGCGGCAATCGTGCGGACGGAAAGGTCATCGATCCGGAGCCGGCGGACGACTTTCTCTTTATAGGGGTAGGTAATGTTGAGGCCGCGAAACCCTTGGTCGCGTGCGCGGTCGAACACCGCGTCAAATTCGAGCGATAGATCGCGCGGCACCAAAAGCTCGTAAGTTACATCGAGGCCGCACAGCCGGCCCGCCGTGCGGTGCAAGTCAGCGGCCTTCGATTCGGCAATATTGTCCCCGATCAGACCCAGACGGATTGCAGGCACGCAATTCCTCGCCGTTACCAAATGGATCGCTTGCAAGGTTCGGCGGTATCACGATCGCCGGGCATCGAGCGCCTCCGAATGCGATGTGCGCCGATATCGACGCGAGTTACGCCGCGATCACAGAACGAACGCGGCGCAATATACCAAAGTCGCTCATACTTGACACGCATCTGTCGAGACGGTGCAGTGGTTCATCGAAGGACGAAACGCCAAGGGCCAGCAATGTCCGACCGGATGCTGATTGGGGCCGGCGCCGGCTATTCCGGCGACCGCGTCGACGCACCCATCGCTGTGGTGCACGATCTGCAAGCCGCGGGCGAGCGCGCCGCCATCATCTTTGAAACGCTGGGCGAACGCACGCTGGCCGCCGCGCAATTACGCCGCCGGCAAAACCCGGCCCTGGGCTACGAGCCCAAGCTCGCGGCATTGCTCAGACCGGTGCTGAAAGGCTGCATCGACAGCGACATTCCGATCATCGGCAATTTCGGCGCGGCCAACCCCGCTTCCGCGGCTGACATTGTCGCCGGCCTGGCGCGCGAAGCCGGCGTCCCGCTGAAGATCGGCGTTGTGAGCGGCGACGACATGCTCGATGGCGATGGCCGAGCGGTCTTGCGCGAATGTTGCGACGACTTGCCCGATGAAACACTCCTGGTCTCGGCCAATGCCTATCTCGGCGCCGCGCCAATCGTCGAGGCACTCGGCGAAGGTGCGCAGGTCGTCGTAACGGGCCGCGTTGCCGACCCATCGCTGACACTTGCCCCGTTGATCCATGCCTTCGGTTGGCGGCACGACGACTGGCCGCGGCTTGGCCGCGGCACGATCGCCGGCCATCTTCTCGAATGTGGCGCACAGGTGACCGGCGGCTACTTTGCCGATCCGGGCTTCAAGGACGTGCCCGAGCCGGAGCGTATAGGTTACCCGATTGCCGCCATCGATCGAGACGGCGGGTTCGTCATCTGCAAGGCGCGCGGCGGCGGTCTGGTCGACCGCCATACAGTGACCGAGCAACTGCTCTATGAAGTGCACGACCCTTGCGCCTATCTCACCCCCGACGTCACGGCGGATATCGGCAACGCGAGCCTCACCGAACTCGGCAACGACCGCGTGCGCGTCGATGGCGTGACGGGTCACGCGCGGCCGGAGCGGCTCAAAGTGACTATCTGTTTCGACGGCGGCTGGATTGGAGAAGGTGAAATCTCCTACTACGGTCCAAACGCGTTGGCGCGGGCGCGGCTCGCGGGCGAGGTGGTCAGGCGCCGCAGCCCGCCGGAAATTCGCATCCGTTGCGACGTGATCGGGGTCCTCAGCGTGCTGGGCGACGATTCGGGGCGCGGCTGGGCGCAGCTCGATGGCATCGCTGCGAGCGATTCAACCGATGTGCGTTTGCGTGTCGCTTTTGCCGATAACGACAAGCACGCCGTGGAACGCGGTTTGGCGGAGGTCGAAGCGCTCTATTGCGCCGGCCCGGCGGGCGGCGGCGGCATCCGGTTTCACATGCGGCCACGCATCGCCGCGATGTCTTGCTTGGTACCGCGCGACGCGGTCAAAGCCAAAGTCGAGGTACGCAAAACCAGTCATGCCTGAAATGCCGCTCCATAGACTGGCGCATGCCCGGGCGGGCGACAAAGGCGACCGCCTCAATATATCCCTCGTCGCCTACGTACCGGAGCTTTTTCCGCTTCTGCTGGATGCCGTGACCGAAAGCGCGGCGACAAAGCAATTCGCGCACCGGCGACCGACGGCGGTGAAGCGTTATGTGTTGCCTAAACTCGCCGCCATGAACTTCGTGCTCGACGGCGTGCTTGATGGCGGCGTGACGCAGGCACTCAATCTCGATTCGCACGGCAAGACATTGAGCTTTCGGTTGCTCGAACTCAGCGTCGCCGTGCCCGACGAGCTTGCGAAATTCGCGCGCGCAAAACCTGCAAGGCCTATTTGACGGCGCCGCCGGTGATGCCGGCAATGAAGCGATCGAGGAAGAAATTATAGGCGATCGCCACCGGGATGCTGGCGATCAAGGCGCCGGCCATGATCTCACCCCAGTAGAAGATGTCGCCGCGGATGAGGTCGGTCGCCACGCCAAGCGTGATCGGCTTTTGATCGGATGAGGATATGAACGTCAGCGCGTAGACGAATTCCTGCAAGGTCAGCGTGAAGGTGAAGATCACCACCGTCAGGATACCTGGCACCGACAGCGGCAGCGCCATTTTGATGAAGGCGCCGAACAGGCTGCAGCCGTCGACGATCGCCGCCTCTTCGATCTCGGGCGGAATGGCCTTGAAGAACCCCATCAATAGCCAGGTGCAGAATGGAATCGTGAAGGTCGGATAGACGACGACCAGAGCCCACATCGAGTTCTGCAAGCCCAAATCGGCGACGACGCGCGACAGCGGCAGGAACAGCAGCGTCGGCGGCACGAGGTAGGTGAGGAAGATGCCGATGCCCAGGGCCTCTCCGGTGCGTCCGGTCATGCGCGCGAGGCTGTAGGCGGCCGGCAGCGCGGTGACGAGAGTGATGGCGACGACGCAGCAGCCAATGATCAGCGAATTCAACAGCCAGGTCGCGAACAGGGTTTTCTCGAACAGATAGCGGAAGTGCTCGAGCGTCGGCGGATCGTTGAACCAGAACGGGATATGCTCGACGCTGTAAAGATCGGCATTCGTCTTGAACGCAGTAATGGTCATCCAATAGAACGGAAACGCCGCGAGAACGAAGAAAAACGCTACTCCTCCGTAGAACGAGGTCTCTTGCAGAGCGCCGACGAGGCCTTTGCGCTGCATGTCAGATCTCCCGCCGGCGGATAAAGCGCAACATCGCGACGACCACGATGAGCAACACCGGCAGCATAAACAGCGAGATGGCGGCGCCGTGCGACACGTCGCCGGACGTAATGC
>JBOHII010000058.1:0-7430 GCA_050725955.1 Pseudolabrys sp.
GAACAGGAACAGGTGCACGTCCGCGTCGACGATCTTCGCTATCTCCTTGCGCGCCGCCTCCCCGATCGCCTTGATGCTGGCGCCGCCCTTGCCAAGCACAATTTTGCGCTGGCTTTCGCGCTCCACATAAATTGTCTGTTCGATGCGGATATCGCCCTTGCGCAATTCCTTCCAAACTTCAGTCTCAACCGTCGAGTGATAGGGCAGTTCCTGGTGCAGTCGTTCGAATAGTTTCTCCCGCGTGATCTCAGCCGCCAATTGCCGCAACGGCGCGTCCGACATCTGGTCGGCGGGATAAAGCCACGGGCCCCCGGCCACGCGCGCGGCCAGCCAACGCTTGAGATCGGCGACACCGTCGCCGGTGAGCGCCGAGATCATGAACGTCGCTTCGAACTTGGCCTTGTCGTTCGCAGCTTTGGTCAGCGCCAGCAGCGTATCGCGCGGCACCAGATCAATCTTGTTGAGGATGAGGATTTTCGGCGCCTTCACTTCGGCAAGTTTTTCGAGTATCGCTTCCGCTTCTTCCTCAATTCCCTTGCGCGCGTCAATCAGCAGGCCGGTGAGATCGGCATCGTGCGCGCCGCTCCAGGCGGTCGTTACCATGGCACGGTCGAGCCGCCGACGCGGCGAAAAGATCCCGGGCGTGTCGACGAAAATGAGCTGCGATTTGCCCTCGATCGCGATGCCGCGGATCAGCGCGCGCGTAGTCTGCACCTTGCGCGAGACGATGGTCACCTTAGAGCCGACCAGCGCGTTGATCAGCGTCGACTTGCCGGCATTGGGCGCGCCGATCAGCGCGACGAAGCCGCAACGGGTGTCGATTTCCGGCGCGGCGGCGTCAGCCATCAGCCGTGTCCGCCGACACGCCGACGCGAGAGAGCATGGCGGCGGCGGCGGCCTGTTCGGCGGCGCGCTTGGACGAGCCCTTGCCCTCGGCGGGCTGTCGGTCGGGCAGCACCACGGCAACGCGGAATTCCGGATCGTGATGCGGGCCGGTGCGCGCCAATTCGCGATAGTCCGGGGTCGGCAGCCCGCGCGCCTGCGCCCACTCCTGCAGCATGGTTTTGGGATCGCGCAGCGGCCGCAACGGCTTGAGCATGCGCGCTTTCCAGAACCGCGCGATCAACTCGTCGGCCGCCTGATAACCACCGTCCGTGAACACCGCGCCGACCAACGCCTCGCAAACGTCGGCCAGGATGGTGGTGCGCAGACGCCCGCCGGCGTGCGATTCCGAATTGCCGAGCTTGAGCGCCGGGCCTAAGTCCATGGCGCGCGCAACTTCCGCGCAGGTTTCCTTGCGCACCAGATCGGCGAGGCGGCGCGATAGCTCACCCTCGTTCGCCTTCGGGAAGGCGCGATAGAGCATGTCGGAAATAACCAAGCCCAGCACATGGTCGCCGAGGAATTCCAGGCGCTGGTAGCTGTTGGCGCGGGTGGCGCCGCCCGCGAGCGCGGAAATGTGCGTGACCGCGCGCTCCAGCAGCGCCTTATCGGCGAATTCATAGCCGATCCGGTCCTCGAGTGCCGCCCTGTCCTTGGCCTTACGGCTCATCTGACGATCGTGAACAACCTGCCCCAGCGCACCGAGAGCGGCCAGCGCCAGAATTCCCAGGCGCGCTCGCCCTCATAGACGGAGAAGAAAATGATCTGCGCCTTGCCGACGATATTCTCGAACGGCACCATACCGACCTGGCTGAAGCGGCTGTCGGTCGAATTGTCACGATTGTCGCCCATCATGAAATAATGGCCGGGCGGCACGGTGTAGACCTGGGTGTTGTCGGCAAAGCCGTTATCGACCAAGTCGAGCGTGTAATAGGAAACGCCGTCGTCCAACGTTTCCTTCCAGCGCTTGACCGGAGCCGCGTGCATGTTTTCTTCGGTCTCGACGAAGGGCGGCGCCGCCTCGCGCTTGATCGGCGTGCCGTTGATTTGCACGACGCCGTTGATCACCTGGATCTTGTCGCCCTGCAGACCGATGACGCGCTTGATGTAATCGATCGATGTGTCCTTGGGCAGACGGAATACGACGACATCGCCGCGCTGCGGCAGCCAATTGCTAGGAATGCGCCCCGAGAACAGCGGCGGCGACAAAGGCAGCGAGAAATGGCTATAGCCATAGGTATATTTCGACACGAAAAGGTAATCGCCGACGAGCAGCGTCGCCTTCATCGAGCCGGAGGGTATATTGAAGGGCTGAAACAGGAAGGTTCGGATTACCAGAGCAATCACCAGCGCGTGGAAAATGACGCGGATTGTCTCGGCAATGCCGCCTTCTTTCCGTTTTGTTCCGGATGTCACGCTCATTGGCCTCTTGTCCCGCCATTCAAGGCGCGCGCCCCGGCGACCTTGTAGCGGCTGCCACCCCAGGGCGCAATCAAGAACGCCGGCGCGACTGAATAAGCATTTGGTCGGATTGCGTTTATCGAGCCGACGCCGGCGTTCGCGGAACCGCGGAAATAATGACAATGGCTTGTGCGGTCGGACCTTCGTCGGTGAGCGAAATATCGATTTGCGCCTCACAGCCGGCCGGCGTGATCGCCTGCAGCCGCTTGAGTGCGCCGCCGGTCAGTTTCATGGTCGGACGGCCGGAGGTCAGGTTGACCACCCCCATGTCGCGCCAGAACACACCGGCGCGCAAACCCGTGCCAAGCGCCTTGGAGCAAGCCTCCTTGGCGGCGAAGCGTTTGGCGTAAGTCTCGACCTTATTGGCGCGTTTTTCGGCCTTGGCGCGTTCGGCAGGCGTATAGATGCGGTCGAGGAACCGCTCGCCATAACGCTCAATGCTGCGCGCAATGCGCCGCACGTCAACCGTGTCCGAGCCAAGCCCGATGATCATGAGGCGTCCATTTTCGCGCGAGCGCGGCCGCGATCCATCGCCGCGCGCATGAATTTCACGGTATCGGCCAGCCCCTCGGACAATGCCTCGCCGACCAAAAAATGCCCGATATTGAGTTCGACGATCTGCGGCAGCGACGCGATGGTCTCCGCGCTCAAATAGTCGAGCCCATGGCCGGCGTGCACTTCGAGGCCGAGGCTTTTGGCAAGCAGCGCGCCGGCGCGGATTACCCGCCATTCGGCATCGGCCTCCTTTACGCGGTTCTCGGTCAGCGCATCGCACCAGGCGCCGGTATGAATTTCGATGACCGGCGCGCCCAATTCGACCGCCGCCTCGATCTGCGCCGGCACCGCGCTGATAAACAGCGACACCCGGATGCCGGCGTGCTTGAGCGCTTGCACCACCGGCTTGAGCTGCGCATTTTGCTTGACCGCATCGAGCCCGCCTTCGGTGGTGCGCTCGGTCCGCTTCTCCGGCACCAGGCACACCGCATGTGGCCGGGTTTTGAGCGCGATTGCGGTCATCTCCTCGGTCGCCGCCATCTCGAAATTGAGCGGCCTATCGATTTCTGCTTTCAGCCGCGCGATATCGTCGTCGCGGATATGGCGGCGGTCTTCGCGCAAATGCGCGGTGATACCGTCGGCGCCGGCGGCGATGGCGAGCTTGGCCGCGCGTACCGGATCGGGGTGCCGCCCGCCGCGCGCATTGCGGATGGTGGCGACATGGTCGACATTGACGCCGAGGCGCAGGGGCGACGACATTTAACCGTTGACCCGTTCCGCCTTCGCCACGACCGGCTTCGCGCGCAATTGCGCGATGATGGCGTTGAGGTGCTTGAGGTCGTAGACCTCGAGATCGATCTGCACGTCGGTGAAGTCAGGCGCCCGCCGCGTCATGCGGATATTGTCGATATTGCCGTCGTGCTCGGCGATAACTTGAGCGATCTGCGCGAGCGAACCGGGCTCGTTCACCGACTGCACATTGATGCGTGCCGGGAAGCGCCGCGGGGTCTGCTCCTCTTCGTCCCAGCGCACGTCAAGCCAGCGCTCCGGTTTATCCTCGAACTCGCTCAAAACATGGGATTGGATCGGGTAGATGGTGATCCCCTCGCCCGGCGTGAGGATACCGACGATACGGTCGCCCGGCACCGCGCCGCCCTCGGGCGCAAATCGCACAGGCAAATCGCCGTTGATGCCGCGGATCGGGATCGCCGGACCTTCCTTGCTGACACCGGGAACCTTGAATTTGACCGAGGTGAGTTTTTTCAAGCCGAACCAGCCACTCTCCGATTTCGGCTTCACAGCCATAGCGGCGGCGCGCTCTTCCTTGTAGTCGGGATACATTGCGCGGGCGACGTCGGAGGCTTTCAATTCGCCGCGGCCAACCGCCGCCATTACGTCTTCGATGGAAGCGCGCGCCAGCCGCGGCAGCGCGCCGGTAAGTTTCTCGTCCGAATAGGCGATCTTGGCGCGCTGGAACAAGCGTTCGACCATGCGCCGGCCGAGCCCGGTGTATTGCGTCCGCACCGCCGCGCGGGTGGCGCGGCGGATCGCCGCGCGCGCCTTGCCGGTGACCACGATCGATTCCCAGGCCGCCGGCGGCGTCGTCTGCACCTTCGAGGTGATGATCTCGACCTCGTCGCCGTTGATAATCTCCGAGCCGAGCGGCGCGATCTGGCCGTTGATCTTGCAACCCACCGCGGTATTGCCGACGTCGGTGTGCACCGCATAGGCGAAGTCGATCGGTGTCGCCTTGCGCGGCAGCGCAATCAGCTTGCCCTTGGGCGTAAAGCAGAACACCTGATCGTGGAATAGTTCCAATTTGGTATGCTCGAGGAATTCCTCCGGGTTCGAGCCTTCCGCCAGCAGTTCGATGGTCCGCCGCAGCCAGGCATAGGCGCTCGATTCGCGCGACAAGAGTTCGGTCGGCGAGCCAACATTATCCTTGTAGAGTGCATGCGCGGCAATGCCGTACTCGGCTAGCTCATGCATCGCGGTGGTGCGGATCTGCAATTCGACGCGCTGTTTGCCCGGACCGATCACCGTGGTGTGGATCGATTGGTAGTCGTTCGCTTTGGGCGTCGAGATGTAGTCCTTGTAACGTCCCGGCACCATCGGCCACGTCGTGTGCACGATGCCGAGCGCCTGATAGCAATCGGCCACAGTCTTCACGATGACACGGAAGCCGAAAATGTCGGACAGTTGCTCGAAGCCGATCGATTTGCGTTCCATCTTACGCCAGATCGAATAGGCGCGCTTGCCACGCCCTTGCACTTCCGCCTCGATTCCGCGGTCGGCAAGTTTCTTGGTGAGTTGCTGTTCGATTTCGGTAATCAGATGCTTGTGGCGGTCGGCAAGCGCATTGAGCCGCGCGCTCACCACTTCATAGGCTTCGGGATAGAGTTCGCGGAATGCCAGGTCGTCGAGTTCCTCGCGCATCGCATGCATGCCCATGCGGCCGGCGAGCGGGGCGTAGATTTCCAGCGTCTCCTCGGCGGCACGCCGGCGCGCCTCGACCGGCATGTAGATGAGCGTGCGCATGTTGTGCAGCCGGTCGGCGAGCTTGACCAGGAGCACGCGCACATCGTCGGCGATGGCGAGCAGAAGCCTGCGCAGGTTTTCCGCCTGTTTGGCTTCCTTGGTGACAAGGTCGAGCTTTTTGAGTTTGGTCAGGCCGTCGACCAATGTGCCGATGTCGCGTCCGAACAGGCTGTCGATCTCGGCGCGGGTGGTCGCGGTATCCTCGATGGTATCGTGCAACAGCGCGGCGGCGATGGTGGCATCGTCGAGCTTGAGGTCGGTGAGAATGGCGGCGACTTCGATCGGGTGGGAAAAATACGGATCGCCCGAGGCGCGCCGCTGTTCGCCATGCGCTTTCATGGCGTAGACATAGGCGCGATTGAGCAGCGCCTCGTTCGTCTTGGGGTTGTAGCGGCGCACCCGCTCGATCAAATCGTATTGCCGCATCATTGGCGGCTTGCGCGGCTGCGTAGATTTATCAATTGTTTGCGGCAACGCAACGGCCCGCTCGCGCGGCGCCCGCGTGGGCGACTGCTTCTGCATCCGCGGAAGATCGGAGCGCGCGCGCGCCATCCTTTAAGCCTCGCGGCCGCCGAATCTGTGTGAAAACGGCGCCGGCGACCATTTCTACCATAGATATCACGGCAATTCGCTGGCGCCGCAAGGGTTTGCCGGCCGCCTCAGCTAAATTGCAACGGCCCGGCGTTTGGGCCGGGCCGATACGTCAAATTTATGTGGAAACGTCGCTACGCCGCCTATTCGGCGTCGTCCTCGGGCACCTCTTCGGGCGGCGCCAGACCCTCGAGACCCTTAAGCAGCTCTTCCTCGGTCATGCGCTCGGAGGTCACCTCGGTATCGTCGGAATCGATGGAGGCGCCGGCTCCCGCACCGATCAAAGGCACTTCCGGCTCAGGCTCGTCGACTTCGACATATTTCTGCAAGGAATGGATCAAGTCCTCTTTCAGGTCGCCAGGAGATACCGTTGTTTCCGCGATTTCGCGCAGCGCCACGACCGGATTCTTGTCGTTGTCGCGCTCGACGGTAATCTGCGACCCGGACGAAACCATACGCGCCCGATGGCTCGCCAGAAGGACGAGATCGAAGCGGTTCTCAACCTTATCGATGCAATCTTCTACGGTGACACGGGCCATTGGCTCGTCACTCCTTGTAATGGAACTATGTGTTGAATTCGCCTGCTAGGTAGACCGGGTGCGGCGAAATTTCAAGCATATTTGTCTTGGTTTAACCGCAAGTGTCTGTTACCGAAACCCCCGCAAGCAGGCCGACCGAGGTGGATTTTAGCGGCAACGGCGTGATTGCGTGGGTACCGAATGATTTGATCGCAGGTGCCTTCAACCGTTCTGTTAACGCCGATTCAAGGCAGCGCGTCGCGCTTCTGGCGCGCTGCGTACGCGTGAAATCGGAAACCCGGATCGTATTGCGAACAGCGTGAAAGACAGACCATGACCGTACCCGGCGAAAAAATCGCATTGTTCATTGATGGGGCCAATCTATACGCGACCGCCAAATCGCTTGGCTTCGACATCGACTACAAGAAGCTGCTGCGCGAATTCCAATCGCGCGGCTATCTGCTGCGGGCGTTCTATTACACCGCGGTGATCGAGGACCAGGAATATTCCTCGATCCGGCCGCTGATCGACTGGCTCGACTACAACGGCTATTCGGTCGTCACCAAGGCAACCAAGGAATTCGTCGACCAGACCGGGCGGCGCAAGATCAAGGGCAACATGGATATCGAGCTCGCCGTCGATGCCATGGAGATCGCCGGCACCATCGATCACATGGTGTTGTTCTCCGGCGACGGCGACTTTCGCTCGCTGGTGGAAGCGGTGCAGAAGCGCGGCGTGCGCGTGACCGTGGTGTCCACCGTCTCCACCCAGCCGCCGATGATCGCCGACGAACTGCGCCGCCAGGCCGACATTTTCGTCGACATTGTCACGCTGCAGGGCAAGATCGGCCGCGACCCGGCCGAGCGCGCCGCGCGCGAGGCAACGCGCGGTCCGCGCGAGGATCGCGGCGGCGATCCGGGGGGTCAGCACCCCGCATTCCTGCAA
>JBOHII010000059.1:0-5808 GCA_050725955.1 Pseudolabrys sp.
GACCAGGCGCCGCGCACCCAGGGCTCCTCGTTCCAGCGCGTCGCGTGGCTGCGCTTGATCGCGCGCTTGACGTCGGCGCCGTAGAGCCCCGCCAGCCAGCCGGCCGCGAAGTCGGTCATGGCGGCAGCGCCCTGGCCGGCGAGGCTGCGGCCAAAATCGCCGGCAACCTCGACCAGATGCAGGCTGCTGCCCGACACATTGGCGAGCAGGGCGGCAGTGCGCGGGCCGGCGGATTGCTCGAACACCAGATCGTCGTGTTGCAGGCCGAGTGGATTGCCCGGCATGTCCAACGCAATATGGTCGAAACTGCAGAGCGAAAGCTTGGCCGCCGCGTCGAGCTGGCGCTTGCCGAGCTCCGGCTTGAATTCGATCTTGTCGCCGGCGAGCACATTGGTCGACACCGTCACGATCGCCGTGCGCGTGCGCAGCATTCCCTTCGCGGTCTCGATATCCACGCCGCGGCGATCCCATTCGATGCGCCTGACCGGCGTCGCCAGCCGCACCGGCAGGCCGGCGGCCAGTTGTTTGAGCAGCGCGCCATAGCCCTGCCGGCAGAACGTGGCGGCATCGCGCTCACCGGCGTGGGCGAGATCGGCGGCGGAAACCGCCGCGAGGTCCTTGCCGCAGGCATAGGGACCGAGGACGAATTCGATGGTCGCCTTCCAGTCGCCAAGATCGCGCGGCAGCGCCGCCGCCGCCACATCTGCCGAGGCGCTGCCGATCTCGGCGACGGCGCGATGCGCGCGCACCAGTGCCGCAAGAAAGTTTTCCAGTTCGGCGTCGCGCGCATTGCGCCGGCCGATGCGCACCAATTGCCCGCGCGGCGCCGGATAGATGTCGAGCCCGCTCGCCAGCTTGCGCAACGCATTGATGTCGGGACCGTAGATCCAACGGGCGCCGAGATCGAAGGGCATTGCGAAAATCGCATTGTCGGTGACGCAGCGGCCGCCGATGCGGTTGCCCGCCTCAAGCAGTGCGAAGCGCTGCTTGGCGGCAGCGACCCGCCGGGCGGCGGCAATGCCGGCGGCGCCGGCGCCGACGATCACCACGTCGACCTCGCCCGAAGACGGCACGGCGCCGAGTGCGGGCGCGGCGGCGAGCGCGGCGGAAGCGGCCAGGAACTTGCGCCGGCTAAGTCTCAACATGGTGTCCGAATTCTTTCCGGGCGCGGGGCGCACTGTGCCCGATGGCGTCGATGTCGGCAAATTTCATGGCTAATTTTTGGTAACTCCGGCCTGCGACAAATGAACCAAATTGCAATGAGTCTTCGTTAAGTTTGGCGGCAACAAAACGCGCTGGGGGAACCAAGCGTCACGCTGCGGCGTCAGGGGCCGGCGCCAAGGGTTTAACCGTTATGAGTTGGGTAGCGGACGGAGTTGGGCGGTTCATCGCCCGTTATCTGGAAAAGCCGGCGCAGGGCTACGAGCCTTTCACACCGAGCGACGCGGACGCGCTGCGCGCAACGCTCAAGCCCGGCGACGTGCTGCTTATCGAAGGCAATAATCATATTTCCGGCGTCATAAAATATCTCACGCAATCGACTTGGTCGCATGCCGCGCTCTATGTCGGGCCGATCGGAGACCGCGTCACCGTTGACGGCGAGCCGCTGGTGCTGGTCGAAGCCAATATCGGCCAGGGCGTGGTGGCGGCGCCGCTGTCGAAATACATCCGTTATCACACCCGCATCTGCCGGCCGACCACACTCACCACGGAAGATTGCGCGCGCGTGTGCGCCTACGCCGCCGAACGCATCGGCTTTGACTACGATCTCAAGAACATCATCGACCTGCTGCGCTATCTGTTTCCGCTGCCGGTGCCGCAGCGCTGGCGCCGGCGCCTGATGGCGCTCGGCTCCGGCCACCCGACCCGCATCATCTGCTCGGCGCTGATTGCGCAGGCCTTCGAGAATGTGCGCTATCCGATCCTGCCCAAGGTGACGATGCTGGTGAGCGAGGCGGCGCGGCAGGAAATCCTGGAAATCCGCCATTCCTCGCTGTTCGCCCCGCGCGATTTCGACATCTCGCCCTATTTCGAGGTGGTCAAGCCGACGCTGGTGAAGGGCTTCGACTACAAGGCGATGGCATGGTCCGACATCCCGGCCGAGGACGCCGACGCGATGGTGTCGCTGGTACCGGCGCAAGAAGAGACGGCGGAGACCGGGACACCGTCGCCGGTTGCTTGATCGTCAACGGCCTTGCTCATTGCCGCGGCCGGCATTAGCTGTGACCGCATGTTCGACGCCGCCGCCACCGCCCTGTCGCAACTGTTCTCGCGCCCCTTGCGCGCCGTGCTGATCAAATCGATCGGCCTTGCTTTGCTGATGATCGTCATCATCGGCATCGTGCTCAACCGCGTGTTCAGCGCGCTGGCGACGAGCGGCGCCAGTTGGGCCGAGCAGACTTCGGGCTTCGCACCGCACGCGGCCTGGACGAGCCTCGCCTGGGTGCTCTCGATCATGGCGAGCCTTGGCGTCGTCACCGGCGCCTTGTTCCTGATGCCGACGGTGACTGCCTTTGTCGGCAGCTTTTTCGTCGACGAGGTGGCTGACGCGGTCGAGCGCGGCAGCTATCCGGCCGAACCGCCGGGTAAGGCGCTGCCGCTCTTGCGCGCGCTGGTCGAGGGCGTGAAGTTCGCCCTGCTCTCGCTCGCGGTTTATCTGTGCGCGCTGCCGTTCATATTTTTCGCCGGCATCGGCGTGATCGTGTTGTTCCTGGCCAATGCCTACCTGCTCGGCCGCGAATATTTTGAGCTCGCCGCCATGCGCTTCCGCGCGCCGCACGATGCCAAGGCACTGCGCAAGACCCATGCGGCCTATATCTTCCTCGCCGGCATGGCGATCGCGGTGTTCGTGTCGATACCGATCGTCAACCTGGCGACGCCGATCTTCGCCATGGCCTATATGGTGCACATCCACAAGCGGATGTCCGGCTCGCGGCCGGAGCTGATCGGGCCGCCGCGCTAGCGGATTGCCATAATTGAGCTCGGACGCATCATCGCCGGTCACCTGCACGCCGGATAACCGAGCTTGATGATCGTGCTGCCCGGAAGCATCTGGAATTCGTTTGTTTCCATCATGTGATGGTCTCGGATGTAGCCCTGCAGAGCGGAGTTATAGGTCGACAGCATCACGTTGGTCTGATGCTGATCGACGGTGCCGCGTCCCTTGCCGGCGTGGAAATAAAATCGTGCGCTGGGGCTGACGCAGACGTTGCGGATGCTCAGGAACATGGTGCAAGCGGACTTGCAGACCCCGGTGATTGGAAATCGTTCGCCGCTTGAATTGAATTGGCTGATCACCGGTAGGAAGTCGGCGTACTTTCCGCCATTCCGATACCGGGTCATGTCGAACCCCTGTGCCGAAAGAGGCAGCAAGCCGAGCAGAGCAACGAGGACGATACGGCGCATGAATTTGCCCTTTCGTTCGCAATCACAGCTTGCGCTGCGCCGCGTTCCAGTACTGTTCCAGATTGGCGATCAGGGCCGGCGAGAAATGACAATAGGCCTGTTCGCGGGCGTAGACCGCCATGTAGCGGCGGAACGCGTCGAGCGGCTCCTCGCCGACGCGGAAAGCGCGCCGATTGCTCGCCGCGCCGACCACGCCCGAGCCCGTGAGATTGTCCACGGCGCGCGCGACGGCGGCATCCACCTCGCCGGGCGGCACGACCTCGTCGCAGATCATGCGGCCTTCGGGCGAATCGCAATCGAGCCGGCGGCCGGCTAAAATCGCCTGCCGCGCGATGCGCGCGCCGACAAAACGCGGCAGCCGCAAATTGGCGGCGCCGGGGATGATCCCCTCCTTGCGCGCCGGCAAAGTCATGTAGGCGTCGCTGCCGGCAACCACATGGTCCATCACCAGGAGATACTGACAACCGCCGCCAATGGCGAAAATATCGAGGCCGGCGATCCAGGGCTTTTCGCGGGTACCGCCATAAACCTCGTCTGGACTGGCTGGGCCCGTGGCCAGTCCGCGCAGCATCTTGTTCACCACGCCCATGTCGCGACGCATGTACCAGAGGAAAGGAATCTTGCCGCGATAGAGATGCGTGAGATTGATGCCCGCTGAGAATATCTTGCGGCCTTTGTATTTGGGATGATCGACGAAATCCCCGCGCAACACGCAGATCTCGCTCAGCGGATCAAGGATGGCGATGTCGACCGCGGTCTCGGTGGCGTCGAGCGTGTCGTCGTCCTCGGCATTGAGGAAGCGCGGGTTCTTGATGGTAACGACCGCAGCCTTGCCTTGCCGCTCGACGCGCACCGGGCCGAAGTCAACAACTCCATTCTTGACGAACTCGGCGCCGCGTTCGCGCGCCTCCCTTTTCGGCATCAGCATGGCGCGACAAAGATGTGCGCCTGCATCAGGCAGCGCCAGCACCTGCGCGAGAAAAATGCCCTGGTCGACCTCGACGCCGTCTTTTTCCGACTGCATGAGCCGGCTTTCCGCGTTGACTTGCCGCTGGGTCGGGGTGAGGCCCGCCACTAGTTTGCCCGCCGCGTAGACCAGCGCGTCGACGCCGAGGAATTTCTCGTGCCTGCCGGTGAGTTTGCGATAGATGCTTGCCACATGGGCTACGAGAAAGCGTTCGCGCGACGCACGGCAATCGCTGAGAATTATCTCCGCCGCCAGCCGTTGTTCCGGCGTGCGCAGCGGCTTTTTCGGCAGCTTGGCCAGCAAATTCGTGCCGCCGCGCCAGAAGCGGGTGCCGGCTGCGGCGTCGCGCTTGAACCGGCCGCGAAACTGCGGCCGGGCATTGAGCCACGCTGCCACCCCGCGCGGGGGCAGGCCGGCATGCGCCAGAAAGGCGCGCGGGTCGCCGCGATCGAGCGCCTTTCCACCGGCCGAGCCTTCCATGCGTCTCTCCCCAAACCGCTACTTGGCGACCGTCTTCTCCGGCCACTGGCACAGGTCCGCGATGATGCATTTCTCGCACAGCGGCTTGCGCGCCAGGCAAGTGTAGCGCCCGTGCAAAATAAGCCAATGGTGGGCGTGCAGCTTGTAACGCGCCGGCACCACCTGCTCGAGTTTCTGCTCGACCTCGAGCGGATTTTTTCCCGGCGCCAGGCCGGTGCGGTTGCCGACGCGAAAAATATGCGTGTCGACCGCGATGGTCGGCTCGCCGAAGGCAATATTGAGCACCACGTTGGCGGTCTTGCGACCGACCCCGGGCAGCGCCTCCAGCGCCTCGCGTGTGCGCGGCACCGCACCGCCGTGCTCGGCGACGAGCTGGCGCGACAGCTCGACCACGTTCCTCGCCTTGGTGCGGAAGAGGCCGATGGTCTTGATCAGGTCGCGCACTTTATCCTCGCCCAGCGCCACCATCTTTTCCGGCGTGTCGGCGGCCGCAAACAGCGCCGGCGTTGCCTTGTTGACGCCGGCATCGGTCGCCTGCGCGGACAGCACGACTGCCACCAGAAGCGTAAATGGATTGATGTACCTAAGCTCGCTCCTGGGCTGCGGGTTGGCCTTCTGGAAACGGCGGAACGCTTCCTCGACCTGCGCATTGGTCCAAGGTTTGGCAATCGCCGGTTTGCGCACCTTGCCCCTGGCGATCGGTGAGGACAATTTTCGGGCCGGTTTTTTCGCCATCGTTCCGGTATAATGAGCGCCATGACCACCGACAATGACGAACTCGAACCGACAATCTTCTCCGCCGTGCTGACGCCGTACCGTTCGCTGCCGCAGGTCGGCTTCCTGGTGCTGATGCTGGTGTTCGGCGGCATCAGCTTCATTTCCGGCGTCGCCTTCCTGATGATGGGCGCCTGGCCGGTGTTCGGTTTTTTCGGGCTGGACGTGCTGCTCTTGTACTT
>JBOHII010000060.1:0-7783 GCA_050725955.1 Pseudolabrys sp.
AAAAACCGCATCGTCACCCCCTGATGTCAGAATCTATTAACAACAACAACGGAATGAGCCGCCGCAGCCTTTGTCTTATTGGGCCTAGCTAGCAGTCATCCACAGCCTAGCTTACAATCGCGGCCGGTCCCAGCAGCCAAATTCCCGGCTTGGATAAAGGCCGGTCTGGGATGGGTGAGAGGCGGAAAATGCTCATCCGGAAGGCTTGAAGATGGAAATTGGATCTGCGTCAGCGGCTCGGTCCAATGTCCCGCAGCGTCGCTATCTGACGATCCTTTTTTGCGACCTGGTGGGCTACACCGCGTTGTCAGAGCAGCTCGATCCCGAGGATTTGAGGGATCTACAGCTCCAGTACCAACGTCTCGCGCTGACCGTGATGGAGCGCTACGGCGGCTTCGTGGCGCAGTTCAGCGGCGACGGCGTGCTGGTCTATTTCGGCTATCCGACCGCGCATGAGAACGACGCGGAACGCGCGGTGCGCGCCGGCCTTGAGCTCAACGATCGTCTGATGGAGCTCAACGCCAGCCTGCGCACCCAGCAATTGCCCGAGATTGCCGTGCGCATCGGAATTCATACGGGTCTGATCGTTATCGGCTCGGAAGTAGCGAGTGGCGGTTTGCAAGACCATAGCGTCGTCGGCGAAGCCGCCAATCTTGCGGCTCGCCTGCAGGCGGAAGCCCCCACCAATTCAGTCGTTGTGAGTGGCGAAACGTTCGAGCTGATTTCGGGATTGTTCGACCATGAATCGCTCGGACCGCAACGGTTCAAGGGGATCACGCGTATCATCCCGGTGTACCGGATCACGAAGGCGCGCGTGGGAATTGGACGGACCTACGACCGGGAGCGACGCGGAGCTCCGCGCTTTGTCGGCCGCGTGCAACCGTTGGAACAGGTGCTTGATTGCTGGAACGAGGTAAAGCAAACATCGCAACGCAAAACGATTCTCGTAACCGGCGAGGCGGGCGTCGGAAAAACACGGCTGGCACTCGAAATAACGAAACACCCGGACGTTGCCGGCGCAAACCTCCTGCAAATTCATTGTCATGATATTTTTGCAAGCACCCCGCTTTATTCGATTGGAATGTTCGTATGGACCCAGGCGGGATTGACCGCCGACGATGACAAGACGGTTCGGGCGCAAAAGCTGGATGATTTTCTTGACAATTTCGGGCTTAAGAATCCGGAAAACCAGGACATTATCGACAGCCTGCTCGAGATGTCGCTGACGTCGACGATTGAGGCCAGCGCGCCGACCCCGTATCTTTTCAAGAGAAAGCAATTTGCGTTGTTGGGCTCGCTCTTTGAGCAGATGGCGCGCAAGCAGCCGACGCTATTGTGGGTCGACGACGTCCATTGGATCGATCCATCCTCGGCGGAGTTGTTGCAAGAATTTGTCAAGCGCCTCGCGGACGCACAAATTCTTGTGCTGCTCACCGGCCGGTCGTTTCCAAAAAGCCCCGCTCTTCCAGACGCCGACGAGGTCATTGAGCTTAGCGCGCTCGATGTCAACGCATGCCTTGAGCTGGCGCGAACCGTTCCAGGCGCCGAGGAACTATCGGAAGACGACCTGGCGCGCGCCATCGAAGCGGCGGATGGCATTCCGCTATTCGTCGAGTATCTCGTTCTCTCATTGGTGGATCAAAAGCAGCAGGCGTCGGGCGCCGCCCGCAAGCACAGTGACTTGCCGCTAACGCTGGCCGCGATGATGTCCGAAAGGCTCGACCGTCTGGCCGGGGGAAGGCAGGTCGTGCAGGCGGCCGCTTGCGTCGGACGAGCCTTTACCGCGAGTTTTCTGGCGGCGTTATTGCAGGAAAATGTCGTGAAAGTGCTTGGGCCGCTGGAGGCTCTGGTAGACGCGGAAATTCTCCGGTTGAACCACGAAGGCCGCGAAATCAGATTCGAATTCCGCCATGCGTTGCTGCAGCGCGCCGCTTATGAGTCGATGCTTCAATCGGAACGGCGCTCGACGCACGCCGGTATCGTCAAGAAATTGCTAAAACCCATTGCCGGCGAGCCGGTGCTGCCCGAATTGATGGCTTACCATCTGACCGGTGCCGGCCAGTTCGAAGAAGCAGCGAAAACGTGGCTGCGCGCGGGGATGAATGCTGCCCGGCGCTCGGCGCATATTGAGGCTATCGAGCACCTTCGGCGCGGGCTCGGTCTGTTGGATGAAATCTCGCCTCCCGAACTGCGCCGACAGCTTGAGCTCAACCTGCAGGCGGCTCTCATCGGTTCGCTCACGGCCTCGCAAGGCCCGACGTCGCCGAATTTGTCGGAGTGTTGTCAGCGGGGCCTTGCCCTGTGCCGGCAAGGGGAGCCGACGCCGCTGGTATTTCCGTTCCTGTTTGGACAATTTACGTTCGCCATGTGCCGGGGCCGCATTGAGGATGCCGCGCCGTTGGCAGAAATGTTTTTGTCGCTTGCGAGTGACAAATCGTATGACTCGAGCCGGGTCATCGGGCATCGCATTATGGGAATGACGCTTTTCGGGCAAGGCGCGGCGCCGAAGGCAAAGGAGCAGCTCGAGCTCTCGCTCGCACTTTACTCTGCGGAACGCGACGAAGCCTCGACCCACATGTTCGGCCAGAATACGCAGGTCCACAGTCGGTCGCTTCTGAGCCTTGCGCTTTTTTGCCTGGGCCGCGTCGATGAAGCCCTTCAAGTCGGGCTCGACGCCCTTGAAGCCGCCGACGCACTTCGCCATCCGCATTCGACGGCGCTGGCTCAAGGCTATGTGGGCGGCTGGGTGTTCGGCCTATGCGGTGCGAAAGCCGAATTGATGCGCGAGGCTCAGCAGCTGATCACCCTTTCGGAGCAGCACCGGCTGGGACCATTTCGTCTTTTTGGCTCGGCATTTTTGGGGTGGGCAATGTGCCAGCAGGGCAACCTCGAACAGGGGATCGCCGCGCTGAAGAAGTCTATCGACAGACTGGAGTCGATTGAATTTCGGCTGTCGCTTCCCGGTCATCTCGCGAATCTGGCAGACGCCCAGCGTCGCCTGGGAAATTTGCAAGATGCGCAGACGACCTGCGCGCGCGCATTCGAGTTGATTGCCGACGGTGGCGACCGGTGGATTGAGCCGGAGGCGCGCCGCATCGATGCCCTCATCGCAGGCGACATGAAAATGAAGAATCCGGAATTGATCGAGGCCAAATTTCGCGGCTCAGTCGAATGTGCGCAAAGGCTTGGATTCCCAATATTCGAGCTTCGCGCGCTGCTTGGCTTGCAGAATTTTCTCGCCGCTCGCCGACACGACGTTGACATCGAGACGCGCATCAGGGATTTGTCGCATTTGCAAAATCTGGACCGTCGCGTAGCGGACGCGGTGAAAGCGCACGGCTATAATCGTCGCGCGCCGGCGCTTGAGCCGCTGAAGGCTGGATAGGAACGGCCATTATGCTGGGTCGATTCGCAGGCCAGTTCGCGACCTCGCCGGTCTCGTTTGAAGTCGTTTTGCCGGACAAAAGCGTGCAACGCTTCGGCCCCGACGCGCCAAGTTTCTGCGTAAAAATCAACAACCGCCAAGGCTTGCGCGCGCTCAGAAGCGTCGATGAAGGCCGCATCGGCGACGCCTATGTGTCCGGGGACATCGATATCGAGGGCGATTTGTTGCGTCCTTTCGAGCTCAGGCGATCGATGAAGGATATTCATCTTTTTGTCGTGGCGTGGAGGTTCCTCCAGCCGCTGCTGTTTGGGCAGGTCCACACGAACAAGCAGGCCATCAGCGCGCATTACGACATCGACCCGAATTTGTTTTTGAGCTTTCTCGATCCGGAGACGCCTTGCTACACCCAGGGCGTCTATGAGAGTTCGGCTGAAAGTCTCAGCGCCGCGACCATCCGGAAATTCGATTATTGCTTCGAACGGCTCGAGCTCAAGCCCGGCGATCGTCTTCTTGAGATCGGTCCAGGCTGGGGGGCGTGGTTTGAATACGCGTCGCGGCGGGGCGTGCGTTGCACGGGCATCAGCAATTCGCAGGTGTCGATCGACTATCTCAACCGCCGCGCCAAACAGCTTGGATTCGATTGGCAACTGATCAAAGGCGATTTCTTGCAATACCGGACCGATCAAAAATACGACGCGATCGTGATTATGGGCGTGATCGAGCACCTGCCGAATTACGCTCAGGTGCTGGACAAGTTCATGGCAATCCTCAAGCCCGGGCGGCGTATCTTTCTCGACGCCAGCGCGTGTACGAAAAAATATGAGCTGTCGTCGTTCATGGTCAAATATATCTACGGCGGCAACCACTCATTTCTCGTTCTGCACGATTTTCTCGAAAAATTGGCGCGAACCCCGCTGCGCGTGCAGGAGATGTACGACGATCGTTTCAGCTATTTTCTCACGTTCCGGCAATGGGCGCAGAATTTCGAACAGCACCGCGAAGCTGTCGTCAAGGACTTCGGCGAGTTCAACTACCGACGCTTCCGATTGTATCTTTGGGGCGCGGCCTACGAGTTTCTCAGTCGAAGCCTCGATTGCTATCGCATGATCATCGCCTATCCAAAGGACAACCTGAGCAAAGACCTCGGTTTACCGGTCGCCGCGTCGTCAGGCGACGCACCGCAGGTTCGCGCCACCAAGGCGCTGGCTCAGCGCCCCTGATAGGCCGGCGTGCGCACGATCAAACCGTCGAGCGCCTCGGTAACCTTGATCTGGCAGGACAGGCGGGAGGTCGGCTTCACCTCGAAGGCGAAGTCGAGCATGTCTTCCTCCTCGGCCGACGGCGAGCCTACAATCGGAAACCATTTCTCGTCCACATGAACCAGACAGGTTGCGCAGGTGCAGGCGCCGCCGCATTCCGCAACAATACTCGTCACATTGTTGCGCTGGGCAGTCTCCATCACGGTTGAGCCGAGTTCCGCCTCGACGGTGTGTTCGGTGCCGTCATGTTCGATATAGGTGATCTTGGGCATTGTTTTGTTGTCTGCCGGGTTGGATCGGAACAGTTCTTGTGTTTCGCTCATGCGACACCGAGTTTTTTCTGCAAGCTGGTGGAGGAGGTGGTGTATTGGAACACCAGTTTTTTGTCGGGGTAGACGTAGTGGTAGGCCTTCTGCGCCATCAGCGCGGCTTCATGGAACCCCGACAGGATGAGCTTGAGCTTGCCCGGATAAGTATTGATGTCGCCGATGGCGAACAGGCCGGGCACGTTTGTTTCGAACGCAGCGGTATCGACCGGGATCAGGTCGTCGTCGAGCGTCAGACCCCAATTGGCGACTGGGCCGAGCTTCATGGTCAGACCGAAAAACGGCAGCATGGCGTCGATCTCGACGCGCTCGACGGCGTCTTTGCCTTTGACCGAGGCCGCGGCGAGCTGTCCGCCGGCGCCTTCCAGTGCCGAAACCTGACCGATCTTGAGATCCATGGCGCCGGAAGCGACCAAGGCGCGCATCTTGTTGACGCTGTCGGGCGCGCCGCGAAATTCGTCGCGCCGGTGCACCAGCGTCAGCCGCTTGGCGATCGGGTGCAGATTGAGAGTCCAGTCGAGCGCCGAGTCGCCGCCGCCGACGACCATCAGCCGCTGGCCGCGGAAAACGTCCATCTTGCGCACGGCGTAGTGCACCGACTTGCCCTCAAAGGGCTCGATACCGGGGATCGGCGGGCGCTTGGGCTGGAATGAGCCGCCGCCGGCGCCGATCACCACGACTTTGGCCTCGAAGACCTTGCCGCGGTCGGTAACGGCACGGAACCCCGGCTCGCCAGTCTTCTCCAGCGTCGCCACCATCTCGCTGAGATGGAAGGTGGGTTTGAACGGCTTGATCTGCTTCATCAGCGCCTCGGTCAGCCCGTGGCCGGTGATGTAGGGGATGCCGGGAATGTCGTAGATCGGCTTTTCCGGATAAAGTTCGGCGCATTGCCCGCCCGCCCTGTCGAGGATGTCGACCAAGTGGGCCTTGATGTCGAGCAGGCCGAGCTCGAATACCGCGAACAGGCCGACCGGCCCGGCGCCGATGATGAGAACGTCGGTCTTGATCGTCTCGCTCATTCTCGATTTGCCCGGCCTTGGCCGGCTCCTGAGTTTGCGTTTTCGATGATCACGCTGACCGGCGTGCGACGCCGACCGCAGGGATTGCGATGAGGCGCAGCAGTTCCGTCAGGTTCTGTTCCGGCGTCTTGCCGGTGGTCAAGACCACGGCTTCCGCCTTGGCGTAAAGCGGCTCGCGGCTTTTGAGAATGGACACCAGATCCTCCATGGCGCGGACATTGTTGGCCATCGGCCGCATGTCGCCTTGCGCCATCACGCGCCTCATATGCTCTTCCGGCTCGGCGCGCACCCACACAGTAAAGCACGAGGCGAGCAGCAATTCGAGCGTGCCCGGCTCGGTGACAATGCTGCCGCTGGTGGCGATCACGAAATTCGGGTGGCGGCGCAGCACATCGTCGAGGGCTTCGCGCTCGGCGCGGCGGAACGTCTCTTGGCCGAACATGTCGAAGAACTCGCTCAGATTGGTGCCGCTACGGCGCTCGATCTCGCGGTCGAGCTCGACGAACGGAACGTCGAGCCGCTCCGCCAGCAACCGGCCGAGCGTGGACTTGCCGCCGCCGCGCAGTCCAATCAGCGCGATACGCCGGCGCCGCATGGCTTCCGACGGTTCACTGAATTGCTTGAGCAGCAGGTTACGCGCGTCGGCGAGCGCCGGCGGCGACAGCCGTTCGAGAAACTGCATGAGCAACACCAGATCGAGCGCAGGCTCGGCGCCCTCGTGCACGAGCTGGGTGACCGGCAGGCCGATCGCCCGTGCGATCCGCCGCAGCAACACGATCGAGCAATTGCCGAGACCAACCTCGAGCTGGGCGAGATAGCGCTCCGACACCTTGGCGTGCGCGGCCAGCGCCTTGCGCGTCATGCCGCGCTGGTTGCGCAGCGTGCGCACGCGCTCGCCCAGCCGGTGCAGATAGGCATCGGGGGGACGGCTGGGCGACGGCTTGGGGCGCGTTTTTTTCATCGCTCATCGATTAACATGCATTATAATGCGAAGCAAGGGGCGCCGGCGCGGATTTGGGGCAAAGCTGCCGCAGCGAATGCTTTGAAAGAAAGGTCTTAAATAAGTGCATGAAGGCGCACATTTTGTCGCAGGTTATTGAACTTTTATCGCCCGGCGAACGTCACTGTTGTAGGGCGGCAGCAGACGTGCTATCGACCATGCAAAATAATGCATAGAGAGCAGGCTGCGGGCTTAACGCGCGGCCGGAGTCGGGCCATGCAGACGATCGATTTCCAGACCGAGCCGGCGCGCTACCGCCACTGGCGCATCGAACGCGAGGGCGACGTCGCCTATCTGATTATGGACGTGGATCAGGCCGGCGGGCTCATGGACGGCTACGAACTCAAGCTCAACTCCTACGATCTCGGCGTCGATATCGAATTGGCCGATGCGCTGAACCGCATCCGCTTCGAGCACCCGCAGGTGCGCGTCGCCGTTATTACCAGCAGCAAGGAGCGGGTATTCTGCTCGGGCGCCAACATCTACATGCTCGGCCAAACGAGCCACGCGCAAAAGGTCAATTTCTGCAAATTCACCAACGAGACGAGGAACGGCATCGAGGATTCGAGCGCCCATTCGGGATTGAAGTTCATTGCTGCGGTGAACGGCGCCTGCGCCGGCGGCGGCTACGAATTGGCGCTCGCCTGCGACGAGATCGTCATGGTCGACGACCAGTCGAGCACGGTGAGCCTGCCCGAGGTGCCGCTGCTCGGTGTGCTCCCCGGCACCGGCGGGCTGACCCGCCTCGTCGACAAGCGCAAGGTGCGGCGCGACCTCGCCGATGTCTTCTGCAC
>JBOHII010000061.1:0-3042 GCA_050725955.1 Pseudolabrys sp.
CTCACCCGGCGCGCTTCGCGCGCCGACCTCTCCCCCCAGGGGAGAGGTGAAGAGAGTGTGCCGCGCGCGCGTCAATAGAATCAAAAACTGTTTGCCGTCACGCCAACGCGCGCAATGCCTCCCGCAACGCGTCCGCACTGACGCCGGTGAGCAGGCGTTCGGTTTCGGCATGCGCGCGCTGCCACAGTGGAAAGGCTTTGCGCAGCAAGCTGCGGCCGGCCGGCGTGATGATCAGGCGGCGGCCGCGCCGGTCATTCTTGTCGACCGCGATTTTCACCAGGCGCCGCCGTTGCAGCGGCTTGAGCGCGGCGGTGAGCGTGGTGCGGTCCATGGCGAGCAACGCCGCCACGCTGCCGATGCTCGGCGGCTCGGGCCGGTTGAGCGACGTCAGCAGCGAGAACTGCCCTTGCGTCAGACCGAGCGGGCGAAACACCTCGTCGAAGCGCCGCGCCAGCGCGCGCGCGGCGCGCTGCACGTGCAGGCACAGGCAGCAGTCGCGCACCAGATGGGTGGTGGCGAGGCCGGATTGCGGCGAGGATTCCTTTCGGGTTGACATCGCGTCTATTATGTTGATATCAACCTATTTGTCAATGTGTAACCGCAGGAGTTAATCATGCAAATCCAGCCTTATCTGTTTTTCGAAGGCCGCGCCGAGGAGGCGATCGAATTCTACAAGAAGACGCTTGGCGCCAAGGTGGAAATGATCATGCGTTTCAGCGAGGCGCCCGACCAGTCGATGATTTCGCCCGGCAGCGGGAACAAAGTGATGCACGCGGCCATCCACATCGGCGAAACGACCGTGCTGGCGTCGGACGGCCGCAACACCGGCAAGCCGGAATTCCAGGGCTTTTCGCTGACGATCTATGCCAAGGACGAAGCCGAGGCCGACCGACTGTTCGCCATGCTCGGCGAAGGCGGGCAGGTGCGCATGCCGATGGACAAGACGTTCTTCGCCAAGCGTTTCGGCATGGTCGCGGACAAGTTCGGTGTCGGCTGGATGATCATCGTACCGGCGCAATAAAAAACCCTCCGGCAATTTTGGACCGGGTTCACGTGGAGGATAGTCGTGGCAGCAGATGCAAAAAGCGATAGCAAGGATTTCGTCATCTCGCGCGTGTTCGACGCGCCGCGCGATCTGGTATGGAGATGTTTCACCGATCCGGAGCGGATGAAGCATTGGTGGGGGCCGAAAGGCTTCACCGTCATCGCGTCGAAAATGGATCTGCGCGTCGGCGGCAACTACCACTACGGCATGCAGCCGCCCGATGGCGGCGCCATGTGGGGCCTGTTCACCTATCGCGAGATCGTGCCGCAGGAAAAGCTGGTGTTCGTCAATTCGTTCTCGGACGAAAAGGGCGGCCTCACGCGCCATCCGGGTTCCGCGACCTGGCCGCTCAAATTGCTCTCGACCTTTACCTTCGAGGACGCGCCCGGCGGCAAAACCAAGTTCACCGTGACCTGGCGCCCGCTCGACGCAACGGCGGAGGAACAGCAGACCTTCGACAAAATGCACGACAGCATGACGCAGGGCTGGAGTGGCACCATGGAATCGCTCGCCGCTTACCTAACCAAGGCTGGCTGATCCCGCGCCGCCGCAACAACCGAGGAACACATCATGGCTTACGTCGATGGAATCGTTATCCCTGTCCCGAAGAAGAAATTCACGGCCTACCGCGCCATGTCGAAGAAATTCGGCAAAATATGCCGTGAGCATGGGGCACTGGAATACCGCGAAAGCGTCGCCGACGACGTGAAAGTCGGAAAACGGACGTCGTTTCCGCGCAGCATCAAGCTCAAGGCAGGCGAGACCGTGGTGCTTGCCTGGGTCGTCTACAAATCGCGCGCCGCGCGCAACCACGCTACCGCCAAGATAATGAACGACAAGCGCGTCGCGGCGATGATGAATCCGAAATCGGCGCCGTTCGACGGCAAGCGGCTGATCTTCGGCGGCTTCAAGACGTTCATCAGTCTTTAGTCCCGTGTCGAAAGGAGCGTCATCGATGCAGCTCTCCAAAAAAACCATCACGCCGTGTCTGTGGTTCGACACGCAAGCCGAGGAGGCGGCGAAGTTCTATTGCTCGGTGTTCAAGAATGCCAAGATCACGTCGGTCAGCCGCTTTCCGGATGCCGGGCAGGACGTCCACCATAAGCCGGCCGGATCGGTGATGGTCGTCGCCTTCGAGCTCGACGGGCAGCCCTTCACCGCGCTCAACGGCGGCCCGCAGTTCAAATTCGACGAGGCGGTGTCGTTTCAGGTCATGTGCGATACGCAAGCCGATATCGATCATTACTGGGGTGCGCTGAGCAAGGGCGGCGAGGAAGGTCCCTGCGGCTGGCTCAAGGACAAGTTCGGCCTGTCCTGGCAGGTGGTGGCGAGCGCGATCCCGCGCATGATGAGCGACCCGGATGGCGCGAAGTCCGCGCGCGTGATGAACGCCTTCATGAAGATGAAAAAGCTCGATCTCGCCACCATCGAGCGCGCCTATGTCGGGCCGGTGCCATGAACAAGCCGGCACAATACGGCGAAGGCAAAGTGTCGATCGTCCGCGTGTTCGACGCGCCGCGTGAGCTCGTCTGGCGCGCCTGGACCGATGCGGAAATGCTGGCGCAATGGTTCGGCCCGCGCGGCTTCGCCAGTTCGGTGCCGGAATTCGACCTGCGCGTCGGCGGCGCTTTGCGCATCGTGATGCACGGGCCGGACGGCAACGACTATCCGATGAAAGGCGTGTTCCGCGAAGTCGTGCCGCCCGAGCGGCTGGTGTTCGCCAATATCGCGGTCGACAAGGACGGCAATCATCTGCTGGAGGGCGAGACCACGGTGACGCTGACCGAGCACGGCGGCAAGACCACGCTGACGGTGACGTCGCACATGGTCGGCCTGGTGCCGATCGCGCCGCAGATGCTCGCCGGCATGGAAGCGGGCTGGACGCAGAGTATCGACAAGCTGCAAGAGTTGGTGGAGTAGAGCGTTTTCGGTTTAAATGGAAACAGAGCCGCGAACTCAGCGCGCTCCCTCTCCCCGCTGGGGAGAGGGTTGGGGTG
>JBOHII010000062.1:0-7195 GCA_050725955.1 Pseudolabrys sp.
GCCTTCCATCAGCTCTCGTTCGCGGTCCGCAGCAACGAGATACTGTGTGTCGTCGGCCCCAGCGGCTGCGGCAAGACGACTTTGCTGCGCTGCATCGCGGGCTTGATCGACATCAGCGACGGCACATTGCTGGTCGCCGGCAAGCCGGTGTCGGGTGCGCCGGAAGGCGTTGCCACGGTGTTCCAGCATTTCGGCCTGCTGCCCTGGAAGACCGTTTACGACAACGCCGCCTTCGGTCTGGCGATGGCCGGGGCGCCGGCCGCCCGCATCAAGGAGCGGGTGGCGCATTATCTCGACCTGGTCGGGCTGACCGGCTTTGAAAAACATTATCCCTATCAGCTTTCCGGCGGCATGCAGCAGCGCGTCGGCCTGGTGCGTGCGCTGGCGATCAATCCGTCGATCCTGTTGATGGACGAACCTTTTGCCGCGCTCGACGCGCAGACGCGCGAGGTGTTGCAGGAAGAACTGCTGCACCTGATGGAGCGGCCGGACGAACGCAAGACCATGGTGTTCATTACCCATTCGATCGACGAAGCCATCCTGCTGGGCGACCGCGTGGCGGTGATGACCGCGCGCCCCGGCCGCATCAAGGAGATGATCGACATGCCGTTCTCGCGCCCGCGCGATGTCGAGGCGGTACGCGCCGATCCGCGCTTCGCGGAACTGCGCTCGCATATCTGGCATCAGCTTCATACCGTTCGCCCGAAGCGGACGGCCGCCGTGGAGGCCGCTCGCGCATGACGGTACAGGCCGAAAGTCGCAGCGTGCCGGCCATCGCCGTGAGCAGCGAAAGCGATGATCGTCGGCGCGCGCAGAAAATCTCGGTCGCGCGCCGGCGCCGGCAGTTCATGCTGAATATTGCGATTCGGATCGTCTCGCTATTTTTCGTTCTGGCGATTTGGCAGATCTTCGGTGCCCGCGTCGATCAGTCCTTGTTCACGACGCCGATTGCGATCGCCGAAGCGGCGGTCGAGATGGTGGGCAGCGGGGAACTGTGGACCTATCTCGCACCCAGCCTCGTGGTGCTGGCTATCGGCCTTTCGCTCGCCGCCGTGATCGGCGTGCTGATCGGCCTGGTGCTGGCGCGGTTCCGGGTGCTCGACGTTGCGTTCGGAGTCTATATCACTTTTCTCTATTCGATTCCGAGCGTCGCACTGGTGCCGCTGATCGTTCTGTGGGCCGGCTTTGCCACCACCGCCAAGGTCATCATTCTGTTTCTGTTCGCCTTCTTCCCGATGGTGATCAACACCTATCAAGGGGTGAAGAATGTCGATCCCAAGCTCATCGAGGTCGGCCGCTCGTTCCGCTGCTCCGAGCGGCAGCTATGGGCCAACATCGTGCTGCCTAGCGCGTTGCCGTTCATCGTTACGGGTTTGCGGCTCGCGGTTGGCCGCGGGCTGATCGGCATGGTGCTTGCCGACCTCTACACCGCCATTTCCGGCATCGGCTATTTGATCGTGCGTACCGCCAGCACTTACGAGGTCAACAAGATGTTCGTGCCGATCGTGACGCTCGGACTACTGGGTGTTACGCTCACCGCTTGCGTACGTTTCGTCGAGAGGCTTGTCGCGCCGTGGACGGCGGCGGGCAAGGATTGATGGAGTACCGGTAGAGTCTAGATCAACGACAAAGAAGACGTGCACTGACAAAAGGGAGGATTCATCATGCTGAAAGTTTCTTGGTGCGGCCGCGGTATCGGCTTGACCGTGCTGGCGGGTTGCTTGCTGATCGGCGACGCCGGCTTGCAGTCCGCGTCCGCGGCATGCGCCACGATGCGCAAGATCAATATCGGCGTGTCGGTGGCGCCGCCGAACGTCGTGCACACCGCGCCTTACGTCGCCAAGGAGCTTGGCTATTTCGAGAAGCGCTGCATCGACGCCACCATCCTCCAGTTTGAAGGCGGCTCGTCGCCGGCGGCGAAGGCGGCGGCCGCGCAGGGCACCGCACTGGTCGCGGTAACCCCGATCGCCATCGGCCACGGCGTCAAGGTGCAGCAGATCTGGGGCATGGGCCTGCGGTTGCCACAGTCCTACGTGGTCGCCCCCGATATCAAGACCGCAAAGGATCTCAAGGGCAAGAAGCTGAGTGCGGTCGGCGGTGGCGTGGGCGGTTTCAACTGGCTGATGGGCCGCCAGGTGCTTGAATCCGCCGGGCTCACGGTCGACGATGTGCAGTTCATTGCCGGCGCCACCGCTGGACGCGTCCCGGGTCTGCTGTCCGGCCAGATCGACGGCGTGTCGCTGCATCCTGAGAGCGTTTACCTCGCGCGGCTGAAGAACCCCAAGCTGCATGTGCTGGTTCAGCTCTCCGACCTGCTGCCGAATTATTTCTACAACGCCTACGGCGCCCAGATCGACTGGATCAACCGCGATCACGCGTTGATGGTCGACGCAATCGCGGCGATGATCGAGGCCCAGCGCACCATGTATCAGGACGAAGCCAAGGTCGTGCCGATCATCATGAAGGCGACCGGCCGGCCAAAAGAAGCCGTCGAATATGCCTGGAAGGTTCTGACTGACCATTGCGTCTGGTCGGTGAACCAGGGCTTCGACCCCAAGCGCACGGCCTGGACCATCGATGACGACGTCAAGAACGGCTATATCAAGGCCGACCATAAGCCGACGGTCCAGCGCGTATTCAATGAGACGATCGCCAACGAGGCGGTGAAGTCTTTGGGCGGACCGATCAAGATCGGCAAGTGCTTCGAGTAATCGACTAAGCGGACGGCGCGGCCCAAACCGCGCCGTTCATCTTCCCATCATGTCCGAGGTACATCCATGAACGTCCAGACGCGCCAGCCGATCGGCCCACAGCCGTGGGAGGTCGTCCGCAGCAAGCTCGACCAGTCCTTGCCCTTCGCCAATATGCGCGGCACGCCGTATTACCGCGATGCGGTCTACGAGCAGTTTTCCGCGCAGGAATATGCCCGCCGCTACGCCGCGCTGCGCGCCAAGATGAAGGAACACAAGCTCGACTGCGTCATCGCGGCCGGCGGTCCCAGCCACTGGAGCTTCGGCGCGGGCATGCTCTGGTTGACCGGGCACTGGGAATGGCACGCGCTTTGCTGCTACGTGCTGGTGCCGCTCGATGGCGAGCCGACCATGATCTACTCGATGGGCGGCACGCACGCCGAAGCCGTCCGCCGCATCGTCGACGTCGCGGTCAAGGACGTGCGCCACAGCCGCAACGGCCACTATGCCGAGGTGATGGTCGAGCGCCTCAAGGAGCTCAAGCTCGAACGCGGCCGCATCGGCCTGATGGAGATCGATCCGCGCCACGAAGATTATCTGCCGGTCAATCAGTACAATACCTTGCGTGCCGGGCTGCCCGACGCCGAACTGGTGTTCACCAAGGGCTTCCTGCACGATCTCGTCGTCATTCACAGCGCCGAAGAACTCGCCTGCGTGCGCAGGGCCGGCGTGTTGTGCCAGCGCGCCATGGAGGCGATGATCGCGCGCGCCAAGCCAGGCGTGAAGGAATATGAGTTGAAGGCCGCGGCCGCCGGCGCCATCCTCGACGGCGGCGGCGACATCGATTTCCTGATCATCGGCTCGACGCCTATGGCCAATCCGGCGATGATCTTCGGCAATCCGCGGCCCTCGCAGCGCGTGCTGCAAAAGGGCGACATCATCAATATGGAGCTGGCGGCTGGCTATCGCGGCTATTCGGCACAGATCGGCTCGCCGATCACGCTCGGCGAGCCAACCGACATGGTGCGCAAGTTCTGGGAGGAGATCACGCTCCCGGGCTACAAGAAAATCGTCGCGGAAATCGCGCCGGGCAAGTCGCCAGAGGCCATGCGCACCGCCAGCCGGTTTTTCCGTGACCATGGCGTGCAGTCTCGCCCGACCCAGTGCCATGGCATCGATCTCGTCACCGACAACCCGCACGTTGCCGCCGAGCATGTCCGCGGCGTCGAAATCGACATGGTGCTCAAGCCCGGCATGGTGATCATGGCCGAGCCCAATCCGATCACTGCCGACGGCATGTTCGGCATCTTCCTCGGCCACACTTTCATCGTCAATGAAAGCGGCCACGAGGTGGTCGACGCCTTTCCGCTTGAGATTGCGGTGGCAAGGTAGCGCCGGGAACCCCGTCGAGTCATTGTCAGCGATTAAACAACGGTTGCGACCGCGGCCCGTCCACTCGCGTCCGGGGGTGAGTTCTGCTAGTGGGGGTCGCCTAGCGCGCCGTCGGGGCGCGCCGCGTCGCGGATCATTTCGTTAGAGCATCGCAAGTCGGCTATATCCCCCTTGTGCGGCTCATGTTTCGATCCGGGGTCGATCAGGGGATCGGGGCGCTGGTGCGGAGGAAGAATGCTCAATCTGCTGCGCGCAACGGCGCGGTTATTCCAGGACAAGATCGGCTGGAATCGCATCGGCGTATTCGTAAGCCTGACCATCATCGCGGTGGCGGTGGTGGTGCTGATCCATATGCTGCACAACATCGATGTCGACGAGGTGTTCGGCGCGTTGAAGGCGACCGAGCGGCGCCACATTATCGCCGCCGCCGCGTTCGTCGCCGGCGGCTATTTCACGCTCACGTTCTACGACTGGTTTGCGCTGCGCACGATCGGGCGCAAGGAAATCCCCTATCGAGTCGCGGCGCTGTCCGGCTTCACCAGCTATTCTGTCGGCCACAATATCGGCGCCACCGTGTTCACCGGCGGCGCGGTGCGCTACCGCATCTATTCGGCCTATGGTCTCGACGCCATCGAGGTGGCGAAAATCTGCTTCGTGGCGGGCCTGACGTTCTGGCTCGGCAATGCCACCGTGCTCGGTCTCGGCGTTCTCCATTCGCCGCAAGCCGCCGGCTGGCTCGATCAGCTGCCGGTATGGGCCAACCGCTGCATCGCGGTTGGGTTGCTGACGGTACTCGCGTCCTACCTCGCCTGGGTGTGGAGCGCGCCGCGCGAGATCGGACGCGGCGAATGGAAAGTGTATTTGCCGAACGGGCCGTCCACCCTGCTGCAGATCTGCATCGGCATTCTCGACCTCGGCTGCTGCGCACTCGCCATGTACATGTTGCTGCCGGACGAGCCGAACATCGGATTCGTGACGCTGGCGGTGGTGTTCGTGTCGGCGACGCTCCTCGGCTTCGCCAGCCACGCGCCAGGCGGGCTCGGCGTGTTCGACGCCGCCATGCTGGTGGCGCTCTGGCAATTCGACAAGGAGAGCGTGTTGGCGGGACTGCTTTTGTTCCGGCTGCTTTATTATCTTGCGCCGTTCGTGCTGGCGCTTATCATTTTGGGCGCGCGCGAATTGTGGCTCAATACACGGGGCGCGCGCCAAAAAACCGCGCTGCATCCGGTGACCAGCGCGGCCGCGCCGATCCGCAGCGAGATTGAGACGGAGATCGAAAGCGAGAAAATCAAAGCCGATTGACCATGGCGGGCGAGGACAATAGGGCAAACTTGCTGCGCGGCGCGGATTGGCCGAGCCGCCTGCGCGGGGCCTGGCATGTGCTGCTCGGCCGGCTGGGTGCGGACGCCAATAGCGGGCGGTTGGCGCCGATCTACGACCGCACCGCCGCGCATCCGCAGGCCTTGCTGATCGAAACGCTGATCGGCGGGCTGCCTGGACCGGCCATCGTGCTCGACCGCGACGGCCGTGTCATCGCTTTCAATGCGGCGGCCTCGGCGATCGCGCCGGCGTTGCGCCGCGGCGAGCCGGCCTTGATCACCCTGCGCATGCCGGAACTGGTCGAGGCGATCCGCCGCGCCACCGCCAATAGGACGCAGCAGCGGGTGGAATTCTTCGAGCGCGTGCCGCTCGACCGCTGGTTCGAGGCCTTTGTGACGCCGGTCAGGCTGGCGAATGCGGGCGACGCGCGCTCCGAGATTTTGCTGATGACGTTCAACGATCTCACCCCGCTGCGCCGGGTCGAGGAAATGCGCGCCGATTTCATCGCCAATGCCAGCCACGAGCTGCGCACGCCGCTGGCCGCTTTGCTCGGCTTCATCGAGACCTTGCATGGAACCGCCAAGGACGATCCGGCGGCGCGCGGCAAGTTCCTCGCCATCATGCAGGGGCAGGCGACCCGCATGGCGCGCCTGATCGACGACCTGCTCTCGCTGTCGCGCATCGAGCTCAATGCGCATTTGCAGCCAAACACGCCGCTCAATCTGGCGCCGATCGTACGGCAGGTGGCGGACGGCTTGCAGACGCTGGCGCGCGACCGTGACGTCGCGATCAAGGTCACCGCGCCGTCGGACGCCGTGACCGTGCTCGGCGACCGCGACGAATTGATCCGCGCGCTGGAAAATTTGGTGGAGAACGCACTGAAATACGGTGCCGCCGGCAAACGGGTCGATCTCACGCTCAGCCGCGGCCAGACCCGCGGCGGTGCGCCGGAGGCGCGCCTGGCGGTGCGCGACTACGGACCGGGCATCGCGCCCGAACATCTGCCGCGCCTGACCGAGCGCTTTTACCGGGTCGATGTCGTCGACAGCAGGGCGCAAGGCGGCACCGGGCTGGGCCTGGCGCTGGTCAAGCACGTGCTCAATCGCCACGGCGGGAGATTGAACATCGAGAGCACGCCGGGCGAAGGCGCCACCTTCACGATGCTTTTGCCGCTGCTCACCGATGATTCTGGCGCTGCAAGAGAATTGCCAGTCAAATCAATCAGTTAAATTGTCATGTCAGTGTCACCAAACGTTTATAGAACGGTGACATGCGACGCCTATGGCTGAACTCGACTTCGGAAAATCTCGCACCGACACGAACAAAAAATTCCGTCCGAAGCTCAGTCTTGGAGCGCGTCTTAAAGCAACAGCGGTCGCCCGGAGTAAGGGCACGAAGGTCGAGCCTGCGGGTGCCAAGCCTGCCGGACGCCTTTGGCCGCCAACATGGAGAGACCCCGTGAAACACTGGACGACACTGGCAGCCGCCGGCTTGCTCGCCGCCGCTGCCTTCGTTCCGGCACAGGCGGCCGATATTTCCGGCGCCGGCGCCACCTTCCCCTATCCGATCTACGCCAAATGGGCTGACGCCTACAAAAAGGCAACCGGAAATGGACTGAACTATCAGTCGATCGGTTCCGGCGGCGGCATCAAGCAGATCAAGGCCAAGACCGTCACCTTCGGCGCTTCCGACAAGCCGATGTCGGTGAACGACCTCAAGGCCGCCGGGCTGACCCAGTGTCCGGTGATCGTGGGCGGCATCACCCTGGTGGTGCATGTGCCTGGGGTTCAGCC
>JBOHII010000063.1:0-2140 GCA_050725955.1 Pseudolabrys sp.
ACCTCGATCGGGCCGTATTTCTCCGGCGTATTCGCATTTTTCCCGGTGGCGATGGCTCGTTCTTCATCATCCTGCATTCGCGGCTCGGCGGACCGGCGGCGGCGAGCGTTGCGGCCCACGTCCAGGCGCCGTTGATCGGGCTGGGCCTCGGGCTGCTCGCCGTGCATTATCTCGCCGAGCCGGTCGGCGTGTGGTGGTCCTACGCCGCGGGCCTGAGCATCGGCATCGGCTGGAACGCGCTGTTGTGGCTCGCCCGCAATCGGCGGCGGCGGAATAAGGGCGCGTCCCCATAAATCGAGATTGGTGAGCGCCGGTTGGCCAAGGTCCGCCTTGCGGCGTTTTATGCCCGCTTTGCCGGCAATAGCGGAAATTCGGCGGTGCGGTCGGCATGCCCGCTATGGGCCAAGCGCGGACTTTCGAGAATCTGCATTGAGCCTATGCGCGAGCGGGGGGCAAAAGCGGTGAATAGAGATCGTGGGGTGTTGCGAGTCCGCGAAGGTCATGACGACCGAGCGGATATAGTGTTTTGCCATGTGCTCGTGCGAAATCGTCACTGACGACGATTGGCAGGCTCAGCGTCTTGGCCACAGCCTCAATTCTACTGACTAGATTGACCGCAGGCCCGATCACGGTGAAATCAAGTCGGTCGGCGGCGCCGATATTGCCGTAGATTGCCGACCCGATGTGAAGCGCGACAACGATCTCAAGCGGCGGCTCACCCAAAAGTGACGGATCGTCCGTAAGCCCGCGCACCGCTTCGACTGCTTCCATCGCTGCCGCGAGGGCCTTGCGCGCGGCAGCGGGGGCCATTTCAGCGTTCTCGACCGGAAAAATCGCAAGTAGCCCGTCGCCGACGAACTTCAGGATTTCACCGCCGTGACTCGTGATCGCTTTGGCTTGCGCGTCGAACAATACGTTTAGTATCGCAATCATTTGGTTTCCGGCGAGGCGGTCGGATCGTTCAGTGAACCCGCGCAAATCCGATGACCATAGGACTGCCGTAATTTCCTCGCCGCTGCCCCGTCGGATTTGGCCAGCCAGGACTTTGGGGCCGGTCTTGGGGCCGAGATACGCATTGAGGATATTAGTAGAGATGCGTCGCTGCAGGTAAGCATCGACAAGCAGAGGCAGTCTTTGCGACACCCGGGTTAGATTCGAGATTTCTCGTTCTGTAAAACCGTCGATACGATCGGTGACATAGGTGACCATGTAGTTGGTGCCAAACGAACCCGTGACCGGCAGCGCAAAATAGTCGGTGGCGCCTTGTACCTTAAGATCATGGAGGATCGGGAAATCGAGCTCATCGTTGGCGACATCGACCCGCCGCCGCAGCGTTTCGCCGCCCGTGGCTACCCTCCATACCGGATTATTTTCATGGCCGATCAATTCCGCCACCTCATGAGCGACGAGGGTCGTGACCGTTTGACCGGTAGTGCGCCACCAAACAAAGGTGGCGCCGAGGTATTGCGGGTGCAGCGTGCGAACATGCAGGGTCGTCCGCAACAGCGGAAAGCCCGCCGCCAGCATGCGCCATGAAAATTCATCGAACCCTTTAACCAACGAAACCTGCCGGGCAGCACCGGCGAGCCAGTCGATAATCGCATCGATGGTGTCGTGCTTCGGACGTTCGGCAGGCAGCCGCTCTACAACGTCAACAGTTTGCAAATATTGCGGATCGATGCTGACGATTGGCTTCCTCTCCGAATCTGCCATGTTGCCTCGCTTAGACGTTTAACTCATACCTCAGGGCTCGACGGTGAGGGTCAAAAGCAGAAGTAAACGCATTCAAAATCAATGTCCCCGCGAAAGCGGACATTGGCTGCAGCGAAGCAAGTAGCAGTAAGTAATTGCCCGCTGTTTAATGGGTCCATGCTTTAGCGCAGAAGACCTTGCTCCAGCGCCTTGATCTGGATCGCCAGATAGCGCGAAAAAATCCGGCATTGCGCGAGCGAGCCGGCGGTGAACCACAGCCCCGGCTGCGCGGTCGCCCGCCACATGTTGCGCAATTCGCCGCCCTCGTCGAAGCCCCATACCGGGCCGATCTTGTTGGCGATGGCATCGCCGAGATAGACGCGCGCGGTCTCCTGTTGATTTTTGTAGCCGGTCGCCAGCACCAGCAGGTCGGCCGCCAGCACCGAAC
>JBOHII010000064.1:0-2626 GCA_050725955.1 Pseudolabrys sp.
CGCCATGTTGCCGATTCGTTTTCCCAACCGCACTGTCAAGGCTTCGACCATCCTGCCCAATCTTGACAAGTACCAGGGGCCGCCGCTCGAGTTTGGCCGCATGGAGCCGACCGCTTCTGATCCCACCGTGCGACAGCAGTTTGGCATGGTTGTCGGCATTCCGAGTGCCGGGCAGGTGAATGCGCTTGCCACGCTCAACATACGGGGTGAGCGGTCGGTGACATGCCGCGGTCAGTTCGACCGTCATCCCTCCGAGGGACCGCTCCCGCCCGACGCACCACCCGTCTGCGAATTCTTTCGCAGGCTTCCGGACGCGCTGGAGCGTGCGGCCGAGCTCGACGCCAGCTATGGACGTATTCCGGATCTTACGAAGTTGCCAATGTACGGCGTGGTATTCTCGTTCAAGGATTCATTTGACACCAAGGATATGCGATCGACCGGCGGCGGAGACGCCCGTTACGACATCGATTTTCCTGCGCGCGATCACCTGCTGGTCGAACAGCTCCGCAACAAGGGCGCGATTATCTTCGCCAAGGCCGTCAACACCGAATACAACGGACGGGCAGGCGATCCAGGCGGCCGTCACAGGCCCGAGAAGGTGCTACCCTCCACGCTCGGCTATCAGCGCAGCACCTGGGGAGGCAATCCTTCCAACCCCTATGACACAACGCGCTCGGCCTCGCTCGGCTCGAGTTCGGGGTCGGCTGTGTCGGTTAGCACCAACATGGTGATGGCGAGCCTCGGCGAGGAAACGCGTGCGTCGTGCCGCGGGCCGTCTAATCACAATGCCGTGGCGTTGATCCTGCCGCACAAGTCGATGTTGGGCTTTGACGGCGGTGCGATCGGCGCGGATATCTATTGCGACCGCAGCGGCATTCACTGTCGCACTATCGGCGACTGCGCCAAGGTACTCGATGCCCTGAAGGACCCGGTTGAAGGCTATTACGACCCGCGCGACCCCTACACGACGGTGCCACGCTCGTCGGTCCTGCGCACGCCTTACGCCAGCCATGCGGCCATGACTGGCGAGCGCGGTTCGCTCAAGGACATGCGTCTCGGAGTCATCCGGGAGTCCATGTTGATCCCGCTGGGCTCCAAGGCAGAAGTGCCGATCGTCACGGCCGCGGCGCAGGAGATAAAAACAGTCCTCGGCAATCGGCTCGGTGCAACGCTCGTCGAATCCTCCGACCCATTGTGGAAGCGTGACTCGGACATCGAGATCATGAAAACGGATTTTCGCCGCGCGCTTGCGCGGCTGGTGCCGGTGTTCATGCCCGATCTTCTGTTTAGGCTAGGACAAGGCGGACAACCCATCTTCAAAGAGTTTGCAGCGGCGATCGTGCCGACCGAGTTCATGCCGGGAAAAGTGTTCGGCTCCGGCACCATGAAACCGATCGACTATCTGATCGAGTTGGCAGAGGAGCGTATCCCGCCTCCTTCGAATCTCAACCTCGCCACCATCCAACAGCAGGAGTTGGCGATGGCGTTCCGGTTCCATATTCCGCAATACCTGAGCCGCCGTGCGACCGATTGGAAAACACTCGGCTTCACCGAAACGCTCACCGATTTTTCGGCGCTCAACGCGCGGTCTAAATTCTGGGGCGACGATCAACGCGCGGCGTTTAAGAACTGGGAAGAAATCTCGGATCCGCGCAATCCGCTGGGCGGCCGCCAGGGTGTCAATGAGCGGATCATGCTGCGCGAATTACTGCGCCGGGTCGATATGATGGTAATCCTCGAAAACAGGCTGGACGCGCTGGTGCGCCTGCACACGCCGTGGCCGCCGGGACTGATAGGCGGGGCGTACCAGTACGATATCGTGAGCAATTTGAGCCCGGAGTCGTTGAGCGGCCCGAACGCAGGTCTGACCGAGGTGCTGATCCCTGCGGGCTATGTCACCACAGTTTATGATCCCCTCTACGCGCTCAATGAGGACCGCACCCATTATGTGTCGGCCCCATCGCAAACAGCGACAACAATTCCCGAACCGGGTTTACCGTACTCGCTGGTGTTTCGCGCCGAACCTGGCAGAGAAGACGTCCTCCTAAAGATCGCCTCAGCCTATGAAGCAGCTTCCAGGCGCAGGATTCCGCCACCGGCCTTTGGACCGCAGCCGGCAAAATCGCATGCAGGCGCAGTTTAAACTGGGAATTGCAAGGCCGCTCTCTTGGTTTCGGCTGGCACCGCAGTTACCGCGCGCAGGGCGGGTCTTGGATCGAGTGGCATCACAACGGCTCGAGATAAGCTTCCCAGGCAGCGATCGAAACATTGGCGGTCGGGTCGCAGTTTTCTCCCCACAATTCGTGGCTGTCAAAACGCACGGTGTAGAGCCAGTGCGGGTCATCGCCGCGGCCAATGGCGTTGCTGTCAGGGAATACGTGGCAACCGTCCACGCGCAGGACGACACCGACACGGCCACGCACGTATCGCGGCAGTCTCGTATGCGTCTTTGGATGCATGTTCTTGGCACGAACACGGTCGCCAACCTTGAACCGTGCCGCGCCCGGCGGCGGCCGATCATAAGGCGATCCACGAGCGATTAGGCGAGCGATGTCGGCAACCGAGGCCTTATTCACCGCCGGTTTAGCCGATCCGAGCGACCGGCCAGCAGCAATCTCCTCGGCAG
>JBOHII010000065.1:0-5497 GCA_050725955.1 Pseudolabrys sp.
TGAGCTGGAATATCTCGCCCATGGTCATGCCCATGATCGGGATCGTGATCCAGTGCCAAGGCTGATTGATGCCCTCCTCGCTTTCGTTCGGCCGCACCTCGCATCCCCAGGTATCCGAGGCGAGCGCAGCGAGTTCGGTGTCCTTCACGAAATCCAGGGTCTCGAACGAAAAGCCCGGTGCATCGCCGCCCGGATATCCGTCCCAGCTTCCCGCCTTCTGGCAACGCTCCATCATGCCGGTGCGCACGATGACATAGTCGCCGCGCTTGAGCGCCACGCTCTGCTTCTTCGCCGTGCCGTAGAGGTCGTCATTGGTCATGCCGTAGCCGTCGTCGAGCGAGTCGACCCCCTTAAAGCGTGCGACATCGAGCAGCACGCCGCGTCCGACCATCTTGTTCTTGGTTTTCTCGATGCCGCATTTCTGCGCGCCGGCCGAAGTCACTTCGCGGCAATCGTAGCCGTTCCACATATAGTTCTCGTAGAACACGTGGCCGAGCCCGTCCCATTGCGTGCCGCATTGCAACGGCATGGTCACCATGTCGTCGGCGGCGCGGATGCCGCGCTTGTCGAGCACGCCGGAATAGGCATCGGTGCCGGTGCGCAGCATGGTATGGATCGGATTGGTGCGGCCCATGGACGGATATTTGCTTTTGGCGCCCTGCGGGCCGGTGTAGTCGAAATTGAGCGCGAGCGAGATCACTTTGCCTTTCTTGACGAGCCGGGTGGCGGCGATGATGTCGTCCGGCGACGTATAATTGAGTGTGCCGATTTCGTCGGCAGGACCCCATTTGCCCCAGTTCTTGTATTTCTCCGCGGCATCGCGCATGTCCTGACGGGTAATTTTTCGGGCCGGCATTGCGTTTCCTCTGCTGAAATCGGTGGGCGGGTCGGTTGGCGCAAATACAGCCTGCGCCGGCTTGCGAAAGCAAGGCCCGCGGGAACCATGTTTGAGGCACCGCGTTATGGTTCGCGGGCGTTGGGGAAAGGCGCTTCACCGTATCGTAAGCCGGCTGCTCAAAATGCTGCAAGGCAGCGCGAATATAAGTGTCTCGTTCATAATCCGTTCACGCGCACTCTGCCAACAAGACGCCCCAGTGACCGATAGGGCTGTCGGGTACACTCAGGAGGAGGACAAATGTTGAAGAAGCTTTCTGTAATTCTTTCCGTCGTCGCCGCGCTCGGATTTGCGGTCGCGAGTTCGGCCGATGCGAAGCCGCAAGGCGGCAACAGGAACGTGCACGTCAACAGGAACGTGCACGTCAACCGGAACGTGCACGTCAACCGGAACGTCCACGTCAACAGAAACGTGCACGTCAACCGTAACGTCCACGTCAACCGCAACATGCACGGCAACCGCGGCGGCAACCGCAACTTCGTCGTAGGCCGCCGCTACAACGGCCATGTCTGGTACGGTCAGAACCGGCACCGTTGGCACGGCGCCTGGTACGACTACGGCGTCGGCCCCTGCTGGATCAACGTCGACGGCTTGTGGTTCTGGAATCCGATCGTCTGCCCGTGAGCCGCTAAAGAACGGCACACGCCGCAAGGCTAGCTTTCAACTTCGTCCAAGCCGGCAAACGCCGGCTTGGTTTTTTTTGCGTTTCATGCAAAAGCAAGCCGCGCGGGCAACGGCTGCGCGCGATTCTACGATATCGAAAATTTGGGGAGGAGTTCATGCGTTCGATCGAACGAATACTCGCCGCCGGCGCGGCGCTGCTGGCGGCCGCGTTTGCCGTCGTGCCGGCCGCCGCAGCCGGCTATCCGGATCATCCGGTGAAAGTCATCGTGCCGTTCGCGGCCGGCGGACCGACCGACGTGATGGCGCGGCTGATCGCGCAGAAATTGTCGGAAAGCCTCAAGCAGCAGTTCTTCGTCGAGAACCATCCCGGCGCCGGCGGCAATATCGGCATGACCATTGTCGCGCGGGCGAAGCCGGACGGCTACACCATCCTAGTGGCGAGTTCGAGCTTCGTGGTCAATCCGAGCCTCTATGCGAAAAATCCCTACGACGCCTTCAAGGATTTCGAACCGGTCACGCTCGCCGCTGCCTCGCCGAATATCCTGGTGGTCAACCCCGAGCTGCCGGCCAAGACGGTGAAGGAACTGGTCGACCTGCTCAAGGCCAATCCGGGAAAATATCCCATCGCCAATCCCGGCATCGGTACGACGCCGCAGCTTGCCGCCGAATTGTTCAAACTGGCGCTCAAGCTCGATGCCACCAGCGTGCCGTTCGGCGGCGCCGCGCCCGCCATCCAATCGACGGTGGCTAATCAGACGCCGATCGCCTTTGCCGCCATGCCGCCGGCCGCGCCGCAGGTGAAGGGCGGCAAGCTGCGCGCGCTCGCCGTCACCTCGGCCAAGCGCTCGGCGGCGCTGCCCGATGTGCCGACCTTTGCCGAAGCCGGGATCAAGGGGCAGGAGTCGGAAACCATGCAGGGCGTACTGGTGCCGGCCAAGACGCCGAAGGCCATCGTCGACCAGCTCAACGCCGCAATCGTCAAGGCGATGGCGCTGCCGGACGTGAAGGCGAAATGCGCCCAGCTCGGCTTCGACCCGGTGGCCGATACGCCGGAGGAATTCGCCGCCTACATCAAGAAAGACGTCGAAAAGTGGGACACCGTGATCAAGCAAGCGAAGATCCCGCAGATCAAGTAGGCCGCAAACACGCATGCGCATCGTCGACATTCGCGAGACGGCGATCCCGCTCAAGTCGACGCTCGCCAATTCGAGCTTCAACTTCAGCGAAATGACGACGTCGGTGGTGGCGGTGATCACCGACGTCGTGCGCGCCGGCAAGCCGGTCTGCGGCTTCGCCTTCAACTCCACCGGCCGCTATGCCTGCGGCGCGCAGATGCGGGCGCGCTTCATTCCGCGCCTGTTGCGGGCGCCGCCCGAAACGCTGCTCGACGCCGCCGGCCAATTCGCGCCGGACAAATTCCTCGCCGTTATGATGCAGAACGAAAAATCCGGCGGGCATTCCGAACGCTCGGTCGGCATCGGCACTATCGAGGTCGCGGTGTGGGACGCGCTCGCCAAGATCGCCGGCAAGCCGCTGCACGTTCTGCTCGCCGAGCGATTTAATGGCGGCAGGCTGGCGCAAAAAGTGTTGTGCTATGTCGGCGGCGGCTGGTACGCGCCGGGCAAGACCACCGGGAACCTGCAAGACGAAATGCGCGGCCACCTCGCTGCGGGCTACACCATGGTGAAGATGAAAGTCGGCGGCATGGCGCTCGCCGACGATCTTTCGCGCGTCGAGGCGGTCAAGTCGATCCTGCCGAAGGGCGCGCAGCTTGCGGTCGACGCCAATTCGAAATTCGACCGTGACGCCGCGCTCGCCTATGCGCGGGGCCTGGCGCCGTTCGGCCTGCGCTGGTTCGAGGAGCCGTGCGATCCGCTCGATTTCGCTTTGCTCGCCGAGATCGCCGCGGCTTACGCCCCGCCGCTGTCGACCGGCGAAAACCTGTTCTCGACCCAGGACGTGGAAAATCTCGTGCGTTTCGGCGGGCTGCGACCCGAGCGCAACGATGTGATCCAGATCGACCCGCCGCAGGCCTATGGCATCGTGCAATATGCCCGCACGCTCGACATGCTCGAGCGCCACGGCTGGCCGCGCAGCGCGATGTTTCCGCATGGCGGCAACCAGATGTCGCTTGCCATTGCCGCCGGCTTCGGACTGGGCGGCGCCGAATCCTATCCCGGCGTGTTCGGCGATTTCGGCGGCTTCGCCGACGATGCCCGCGTCGAGAGCGGCTTCATTTCGCTGTCGGAGCGTCCCGGCATCGGCTTCGAAGGCCAGGCTGCGCTTTACCGAATCATGCGCGAACTTGCCGGACTGTAAATTCAATCGATATCGATAAACGTCAGCGGCCGCGCCACCATTTCCAGCGGCTTGCGCTCCGCAGGAACGGCCCAGCGCCAGGCCACCAGCCCGCCGAGCACCATTAACGCCGCACCGAGCAGATAGCCGCCGAACACGCTCACGCGCGAGCCGGTGTCGATTAAGACGCCGAACAGCCACGGCCCGACAATGCCGCCGATGCCGGTGCCGACCGCGTAGAAAAAGGCGATCGCCAGCGCGCGGATCTCCAGCGGGAAGGTTTCGCTCACCGTGAGATAGGCCGAGCTTGCCGCCGCCGAGGCGAAGAAGAAAATCGCCATCCAGCACCCGGTCTGCATCTGCGGCCCGATCAAATCGCGCGCGAAAAGATAGCCGGTGCCGGCAAGCAAGACGCCGGAGACAATATAGGTGAAGGCGATCATCGGCCGCCGCCCTCGCGTGTCGAACAGCCGGCCGAGGAACACCGGCCCAAGGAAATTTCCCGCCGCGAAAGGCAGCAGATACCAGCCGACATGGTCGGACGGCACACCGTAAAAATCGGTGAGGATGAGCGCATAGGTGAAGAAGATGGCGTTGTAGAAAAAGGCTTGCGAGGCCATGAGGCTCAAGCCCACCAGCGTGCGCTGGCGGTAGCGCTGGAACAGCGTCTGCGCCACTTCCAACAGCGGCGTCGAACGGCGCGAACGCAGGCGTACGCGTGCAAACTTTTCCGGTGCGAGCGTAAAGCGCGCCTCGATACCGGCGACCACGCGCTCGGCTTCTGCGGCGCGGCCATGCGTCATCAGCCAGCGCGGGCTTTCCGGAATCCACAGCCGCATGAAAAAGATCACCAGCGCCAGGCCGGCCCCGATCAGGAAGGCGAGCCGCCAGCCGACCTCCGGATCGATCACCGCTGGATCGAGCACGACGATCGACCCGAGCGCGCCGATCGCCGCGCCGACCCAGAAGCTGCCGTTGATGACCAGATCGCTCCAGCCGCGCACACGCGCCGGGATCAATTCCTGAATGGTGGAGTTGATCGCGGCATATTCACCGCCGATGCCGGCGCCGGTGAGGAATCGAAAAAGTGCAAAGCTCGCTATATTCCACGACGTGGCGGTCGCCGCGGTGGCGAGTAGATAAACCGTCAGCGTGACAAAGAATAGTTTATTGCGGCCAAGCCGATCGGTTAGCCAGCCGAAGAAAATGGCGCCGAGCACGGCGCCGGCGAGATAGGCGCTCGAGGCAAGCCCGATGTCGGTATTGCTGAAGCGCAGCAGCGGGCTTTCCTTCAGCGCGCCGGCGAGCGAGCCGGCGAGCGTCACCTCCAGCCCGTCGAGGATCCAGGTGATGCCGAGCGCCGCCACCACCAGACTATGGAAGCGGCCCCAGGGCAGCCGGTCGAGCCGCGCCGGGATGTCGGTTTCAACAATTGCCTGGCCAATCGCCATCGGCATCCCTCGCCGCGCCCCGAGACAAGTTTAACGCCTGAACGGCGACCGTGTTCGGCATAGTGCCGCAGGCGTCCGGTGGCCAGGTTTCGCGCCTGAGGTCGTTTCGGCTATCCTGCACCGGCGACAAATCGCCGCCGCTTCGGACATCCAACGATGGAAGCCGACATTCTCCGCCGATTGCACTACGCCGCGGCCATCGCCTGCGGCGTGTTCGCTGCCCTGGTGG
>JBOHII010000066.1:0-3684 GCA_050725955.1 Pseudolabrys sp.
CCGCTGATCAAGGGCGGCGGCCAGGAGCGCGGGCAGCGCGGGGGAACCGAAAACGTGGCGGCGATTGCCGGCTTTGGCGCGGCGGCCGCCGCTGCAAATCAGGCGGACGCTGCGCGCATGGCGAACCTCCGCGACCGCATCGAAAGCGCGATCAAGGCGATAGCGCCGCAGGCCTTGATTTTCGCTGCCAACGTGCCGCGCTTGCCCAATACGACGCTCTTTGCGGTTCCCGGCATGAAGGCGGAAACTGCAATAATCGCCTTTGATCTCAATGGGATAGCGCTTTCGTCCGGGTCCGCCTGTTCATCCGGCAAGGTGCAGGCCTCGCATGTGCTGGTGGCCATGGGTGTGGAACCCGCCCTGGCGCGCGGCGCGTTGCGCGTCAGCATGGGCTCGAGCACGACGGAGCGCGATATTGAAAATCTGCTCGCCGCTTTAACTAAAGTGCTTTCGTCCTTACTTAAGAGGCATGTCAATGCAGGCTTGGCTGCCTGAAACGCCACTCACAAGGAATGATCGCAACGCGATAGACGCACCGACCATAACCGACAAATCCAACCCGCGGTCCTTGAAACCGTAGCGGAGGAAAGAATGCCGGCCATCCAAGAAACCGTCGAGCAAGTCCGGCGCATCGACGTTGATCAATACAAGTATGGGTTCGTTACCGATGTCGAATCCGAGAAGGCCCCCAAGGGGCTTTCGGAGGACACGGTTCGATTCATCTCGGCCAAGAAAAACGAGCCGGACTGGATGCTCGCTTGGCGGCTGGAAGCCTTCAGGCGCTGGCTGACCATGCGCGAGCCGACCTGGGCGCGCGTCGACTATCCGAAGATCGATTATCAGAACGCCTATTATTATTCGGCGCCGAAACGGAATGTGCTGGCCTCGCTCGACGAGGTCGATCCGGAAATTCTCAAGACATATGCCAAGCTCGGCATTCCGCTGAAGGAGCAGGAAATCCTCGCTGGCGTGCGCAAGCAAGGCGAGCCGTCGACGCTCGACGACGAGGCGACCGGCGGCGAATTCCGTTCGGGCGGGGTCGCGGTCGACGCGGTGTTCGATTCGGTCTCGGTCGCCACGACCTTCAAGGCCGAGCTGAAAAAGGCCGGCGTGATCTTCATGCCGATGTCGGAAGCGGTGCGCGAACATCCCGAACTGGTGAAGAAGTATCTCGGCTCGGTCGTACCGATCACCGATAATTTTTTCGCGACGCTCAATTCCGCGGTGTTTTCCGACGGCTCGTTCGTCTACGTTCCGGCCGGCGTGCGCTGCCCGATGGAACTGTCGACTTATTTCCGCATCAACGAAGCAAATACCGGCCAGTTCGAGCGCACACTGATCATTGCCGACAAGGGAGCCTACGTGAGCTACCTGGAGGGTTGTACGGCCCCCATGCGCGACGAAAACCAGTTGCACGCCGCAGTCGTCGAGCTGGTCGCGCTCGACGACGCCGAGATCAAATATTCTACGGTGCAGAACTGGTATCCGGGCGACGCCGAAGGCAAGGGCGGCATTTTCAACTTCGTCACCAAGCGTGGCGACTGCCGCGGCGCGCGCTCGAAGATTTCCTGGACCCAGGTCGAGACCGGCTCGGCCATCACCTGGAAATATCCGAGCTGCATTCTCAAGGGCGACAATTCGCGCGGAGAGTTCTATTCGATCGCGATTTCCAACGGTCGCCAGCAGGTCGACAGCGGCACCAAGATGCTGCATCTCGGCAAGAACACGACGAGCCGCATCATCTCCAAGGGCATCGCCGCAGGAAAATCAAACAACACCTATCGCGGCCGCGTCTTCGCGCACCGCAAGGCCAAGGGCGCACGCAACTTCACAAATTGCGATTCGTTGCTGATCGGCGACCAGTGCGGCGCGCACACCGTGCCCTACATTGAGGCCAAGAACGCGTCCGCCGTGTTCGAACACGAGGCCACCACCTCTAAAATCTCCGAGGACATGCTGTTCTACTGCCGCCAGCGCGGCATGTCGGCGGAAGAGGCGACCGCGCTCGTCGTCAACGGCTTCGTCAAGGACGTGCTGCAGCAGCTTCCGATGGAATTCGCCGTCGAGGCGCAAAAGCTGATCTCGATCTCGCTCGAGGGCAGCGTGGGATGAGTGCGATGACCCAATATTGGTTCAAACCAAAGCGATACGGCTACGGCGCGACGCCGGTGACCTGGCAGGGTTGGACGCTGACTTTTGCCGTGTTCGTCATCATCGGCGGGTCGATCGTCGCGATGAGCCTGTTTGTCGACAAATCCAATGTCGCCGCCTGGCTGCTGTGGGCCGCGTGCATTGCGGCTGCCACGTGGTGGTTTATCCAGCTCAGCCGCCAACGCACCGACGGCGAATGGCATTGGCGCTGGAGCAAGCGCTCGGGCACGCATATCGATGGCGGGCAGGGATGAACGAAAAACCGATCGTCAACGTCGTCAATGTCGCCGACGTGCCGCTTGCCGATCGCGGCAATGGCAAATCATATGCCGTCAAATGGGGCCGCGTCGGGCCGACGCTGGGTTTGCATGCGCTGGGCTGCGCCGTGCATGTGGTGCCGGCCGGCAAAAAGGCGTTTCCTTTCCACCGCCACCACGTGATGGACGAACTGTTCTTCATTCTTTCGGGCGAAGGACAATACCGCTGGGGCGAGGAACTGCTGCCGATCAAGACCGGCGATCTGGTGGCGGCGCCCGCCGGCAGCAAGGCGCATCAACTCATCAATACCGGCAGCGCTGAACTGCTCTATCTCGGCATTTCCAGTGCGACGGCAACCGAGGTGGTCGATTATCCGGACTCCGGCAAGATCGGCGTGATGGCCGGCGTGAAGGATGGCGATTACCGCAGCGCGACCTACAGCGGCATGGGACGCATGGACAAGGCCGACTATTACGACGGCGAAGAGAAATAGGACGAAGAGATGTCACTATTGGAAGTAAAAAATCTGCATGTCGAGGTCGAGGGCAAGAAGATCCTCAACGGCCTGACATTGACCATCGAGAAAGGCCAGGTCGCCGCCATCATGGGCCCGAACGGCTCCAGCAAATCGACGCTCGCCTATGTGCTCGCCGGCAAGGACAATTACGTCGTCACGCAGGGCACGGTGACGCTCGACGGCGAGGATATTCTCGGCATGGCGCCGGACGAGCGCGCCGCCAAGGGCGTGTTCCTGGCGTTCCAGTATCCGATCGAAGTGCCCGGCGTCGCCACCATGACGTTCCTGCGCACCGCGCTCAACGCGCAGCGCAAGACGCGCGGGCAGGCGGAATTTTCCACGCCCGAATTCATCAAGCTGGTGCGCGAGACATCTACACAGCTCGGCATCGATCAGGAGATGCTGCGCCGGAGCGTCAATGTCGGATTTTCCGGCGGCGAGAAGAAGCGCAACGAGATCTTGCAGATGGCGGTGTTGCAGCCGCGCCTTACCGTGCTCGACGAGACCGATTCCGGCCTCGACATCGACGCGCTCAAGATCGTGGCCGACGGCGTCAACCGCTTGCGCTCGCCCGAGCGCGCGATGGTGGTCATCACCCACTATCAACGGCTGTTGGACTATATCGTACCCGACGTGGTGCACGTTATGGCCAAGGGCAAAGTGGTCAAGACCGGCGGCAAGGATCTGGCGCTGGAGCTTGAAGCCAAAGGCTACGCGCAATTCCAGGACGAAGAGGCGGCGTGATGATTGAGTTTTGT
>JBOHII010000067.1:0-15780 GCA_050725955.1 Pseudolabrys sp.
GACATCATCCTCGCCATCATCGGCGAGATCGGCACCGCCGGCGGCACCGGCTATGCGATCGAATATGCCGGCGACGCCATCCGCGCGCTGTCGATGGAAGGGCGCATGACCATCTGCAACATGTCGGTGGAAGGCGGCGCCAAGGCCGGCTTCATCGCGCCCGACGAAAAGGCCTACGCATATCTCAAGGACCGGCCGAAGGCGCCCAAGGGCAAGGCCTGGGACGAGGCCATGCGCTATTGGGAGACGCTAGGCACGGATGATGGGGCGCATTTCGACCGCGAGATCAGGCTCGATGCGGCCGCGCTGCCGCCGCTGGTGACTTGGGGCACCAGCCCCGAGCAGGTGGTGTCGATCTCCGGCCGCGTGCCGGTGGCGGCCGAGATTGCCGACGAAAAGAAGCGCATCGCCGCCGAACGTTCGCTCGGCTACATGGGCTTGCACGGCGGCGAGAAGATTGCCGACATCAAGCTCGACCGCGTGTTCATCGGCTCCTGCACCAATGGCCGCATCGAGGACTTGCGCGAGGTAGCGCGCGTCGCCGCCGGCAAGACGGTGAACGCCAATGTCTATGCCATGATCGTGCCGGGCTCCGGCTTGGTGAAAGAGCAGGCGGAAGCCGAAGGCCTCGACAAGATATTAATGGCCGCCGGTTTTGACTGGCGCCAACCGGGCTGTTCGATGTGCCTCGCCATGAATCCGGACAAGCTCAAGCCGGGCGAGCGCTGCGCTTCGACTTCCAACCGCAACTTCGAAGGCCGCCAGGGCTACAAAGGCCGCACGCACTTGGTGTCGCCGGCGATGGCAGCTGCCGCCGCCATTGCCGGGCATTTTGTCGACGTGCGCGAGTGGAAATAGACTGGCGGACAAATCCGCAAAGCAAAAAGGCCCGCCGAACAGCGGCCTTTTTCTTTTTCAAGCGCGAGCGGGCGTTACCAGCAACGCCAAACGTGGCGCCACACCCGGTGGTGATTGCGCCAGGCGCGCACCCGCACCCAGCCGCAGTCCGATCCGTCATCGTCTTCGTAGTAGCTGCCGTAATAGGGAACGCCCAAGCCCCACACAACTCCGGGGCCCCAACCCCATCCGCCGCCGCGCCAACCACCGCCGCGCCAGCCGCCGCCACCATGCCAATTAGCGCCGCCGCGCATGCCACCGCCATGCCAGCTGCCGCCGCGCATGCCACCGCCATGCCAGCTGCCGCCGCCATGGCCACCGTGACGCTGGGCCGCGGCCGGACCCGGCGTCATGGCCAGTGCGCCGGCGATCAGAGCTGCGATTGCGAAAAATCTTACGAGCTTCGACATCGATGAACCTCCGATGCCCCCGAACCGGCAAACTATAACCGAGAAAAACGGCAACGCGAATTCTTATCCGCGCTTGATTTTACGCCAATAAACGCGGGCTTATCGCGGCCGCGCGCTAGTCCCACCAGCAGCGCATTTGCGGCGTCAACACCGGCCCACTGAGCCGATCTTCCTGCGATAGCCAGGACTCGCAGTGCCGCTTGGAATAGCGGGTAAGAACCTTGTGGCGCGGATGGATCACAATGCGCGGGCGCGATTGCGCAGCGAATTCATGGGTATAGCGGCTGCTTTCGTTGGCGCTGGCGTAGCTCGAATAGGCGTGGCTCGCCTTGTTGTCGTTGCAACCGAAGAATTCGGCCGCTGCCGGCAGCATTAAACCGGCGGAAATCGCCAAAACCAGCGCCGGAACAGCAAGAAAAGTCCGATTCCTCGGCATATTCTGAGCCCCTACTCGTCCGCCACAATGGTTAACGGTCGCTCATTCCGGTCCCCCCGTCAACCCGTTGGTTATCCCGGCCGGCTGGCCTAGAACGTTGTCATGAAAGGCCAATTTGACAATCGCCCAGGCTGGCGCGGGGTTCCGGCGCCGTCGCTTTCCGAAGTCGAGGCACTGGCGGCCGACGCCTATGCCCGCCTGCCGGAGGATTTTCGCAATCTCTGCGAAAACCTGGTCATCCAGGTGACCGATTTCCCCACAGAGGAAGTCATGGAACAGATGGATGTCGAGACAGAATTCGACTTGCTCGGGCTTTTCCAGGGCGTTGGTCTGCCTTTTCAAACGGTGAGTGTTCCACAACAGTTCCCCAACATGATCTGGCTCTACCGGCGCCCTATCCTCGACTACTGGGCCGAGCACGAGGACAGCCTGAGCGCCATCGTCACCCATGTGCTGGTGCACGAGATCGGCCACCATTTCGGCCTGTCGGATGCCGACATCGAAGCAATCGAGAACGCAGCGGAATAAAACGGGACGGCAAAACATGAAAATCAACGGCGCCTGCCATTGCGGCAACATCACCATCGAGGGCGAAGCCGATATCGAAAGGGTGACGGTCTGTCATTGCACCGATTGCCAGACGAGCACGGGCACGGCGTTCCGCTTCAACGTTCCGGTGCGCGGCGACACATTCAAGATGACCGGCGAGCCGACCATCTACATCAAAACGACGGCGGAAAGCGGCACGCCGCGCGCGCAGGCATTTTGCCCGCGCTGCGGCTCGCCGATCTATTCGACCTCGCCGGGCGAAGGCCGGCAGGCCTCCTACATGGTGCGCGCCGGCATTCTGGCGCAACGCGACCAGTTGATGCCGAAGCGGCAGATCTGGTTCCGCTCGGCGCGCGCCTGGGCCACCAATCTCGATGCGGTCCCGAAACATCAGAAACAGGGATGACGGCGCCGCGCACCGTCCTGCTGACGGCGGTCGCCATGCTGGCGTTCGCCGCCAATTCCTTGCTCTGCCGGCTGGCATTGGGACAGGCGCTTATCGACGCTGCGACGTTTGCAACCGTGCGCGTGATCTCCGGCGCGGCGGCGCTTTGCCTGATCGTGCTGCTGCGCGGCCGATCGCCGAACGCCAGCACCGCCAATTGGCGCTCGGCCCTCATGCTGTTCACCTATATGGTATTCTTTGCCTTCGCCTATCGCTCGCTCAGCGCCGGCACCGGCGCGCTGGTGCTGTTCGGCGCCGTTCAGCTCACCATGTTCATTGTCGCGCTGCGCGAGGGCGAACATTTTTCGCAGGCGTCGTGGGCCGGACTCGCCGCGGCCATTCTCGGGCTGATCTATCTGGTGTCGCCGGGCCTGAGCGCACCCGATCCGCTGGGCGCCGTGCTCATGGCCATCGCCGGAATCGCCTGGGGCTTCTATTCGCTGCTCGGCCGCGGCGCAACCGACCCGCTGGAAGCGACGGCGCGAAACTTCGTCTATTCGGTGCCGCTGGTGGTCATCGTCAGCTTGCTGTTCTGGAGCCAATTCAGCAGCACGCCGAAAGGTCTGGCGCTGGCGGTCGCGTCCGGCGCCATCGCGTCGGGCTGCGGCTACGTCATCTGGTACGCAGCGCTTGCCGCGTTGAGCGGTACGCGCGCCGCGACCGTTCAGCTCACGGTGCCGGTGATCGCGGCCTTCGGCGGCGTCCTTTTATTGTCCGAACAGATCACGCTGCGTTTGCTGATCGCCTCCGTCGCGACGCTCGGCGGCGTCGCCATCGTGGTGGCGCAGCGGGTGGCCAAGGCGGCGCGCCCGGGGCCGCAGCGAGAATAATCGCGGGCGCCGCATGTCCGCCTTTTTATCAATAAGCAGTCATTTCAGCCGAACGTCCGCAATTTCACTTTTCGATCGGGCTAGACCCAATGCCGATCTTCAGCGCAATGGTGCCAATCGGCGTTTTTTCGTCGGCGAACCCCGTCTGACGGCCCAATCCAAGCTTGGCCAGCGCGTCGACCAATGCGGCGAAGGCTGCGGGAACGCTGCCAGCCCGATTGATCGTCGGCTGCAGACCAAAAAGCCGTGTTGCAAGGACAAGCTGCGACGGGCTTGCGGGATCGACATCCCATCTGGCGGCGTGAAACACTTCGACAAAATCCCTGGCCAGCCCATCGTCGCCGCCCGCGACGATATCGATGCGTACCTTTTGGCCGGCAAAGGGGCTAAGGGCCGCGATGAGAGATCGCTGTTGTTGCAACGTAAGTACTCTTGGCGGCGCGGCCTTGTATGGTTCGGCAACGCCGGTGTTGCCTTGTTCAACCTTGTTTTGCTCCGCTGCCGGCTCCGCCGTCTGTCTGGCGGCGAGAGCGGCGACTTGAGCGGACATCAGTTGATCCTTTCGCAATCCGTAAAGATGCGAGATCACCGCGGACGCGCCGACCGCAATAAGGCTGACTATTCCGACCCAGAACCAAAAGTGCGACCAAAATCCCGCACTGTCGACCGAGCCCCATCCGGGCCACCATGTCATCGTCTTAGCTCCACGGTGCACGGCGCATGATAGCGCACATTCCGATCAAGCCTGGCAGATCGCTACAAAGCCGGCCACATTCTCATCGGGTTTGCTCATGAGGGCCAGCATCGGAATGAATGCGACGCGCAAACCACCGAACTTTTCTCATTCACTCTATCGCTTCGCTGCAACGCGGCGAAGGCCGTTCTCGGCAAATCTTAGCGAATCGTTGCGCGACCGACCGCAAACGCTGCCCGGCCCGGCGAAATTGCCCTAGCCTGGACTTGACGAGCGCGTGCAAGCTCGCAAAAAAGCCGCTATGGGAGAGCGGCCGCCGCCCGCTGGCCGCGTCATGGAAGATTTCGACATGGACAAGTTCACCACTCTGGAAGGCGTCGCCGCGCCCTTGCACATCATCAACGTCGATACCGACATGGTGATCCCCAAGCAATACTTGAAAACCATCAAGCGCACCGGGCTCGGCAAGGGTCTGTTCTCGGAGATGCGCTACAAGGACGACGGCAGCGAGAACCCCGATTTCGTGCTCAACAAGCCGGCCTATCGCAAAGCGAAGATCCTGGTCGCCGGCGACAATTTCGGCTGCGGCTCGAGCCGCGAACACGCCCCCTGGGCGCTGATGGATTTCGGCATCCGCTGCGTGATTTCGACGTCGTTCGGCGACATTTTCTACAACAAGTGCTTCAAGAACGGCGTGCTGCCGATCCGCGTTTCTGCGGAAGACCTGGAGAAACTGTTCGACGACGCCGAGCGCGGCGCCAATGCCACGCTTTCCATCGACCTGCAGAAGCAGGAAATCCGCGGGCCGGATGGCGGCGTCGTGCATTTCGAGATCGACGCCTACCGCAAGCACTGCATGCTCAACGGCCTCGACGACATCGGTCTGACCAATCAGAAACAGGCAAAGATCACGAGCTACGAGGAAAAGGCCAAGGCGACGCGGCCATGGGCGTAAAGCTCGCAACGGTCGCAGTTTTGTGCGTGCTCGCCGCCGCGCCGGCCGTTGCGCAGAAATCGACGCAAGACGGCTTGCGCGACTGTGAAAAGCTCGCCGCGGTCAAGTTCAAGCAAGAAAACGGCGCGTTCAAGAAATTCACCATCACGCGCGCCGCCGTCGAGGAAGACAAATTCGCCGACAGAGTCGGTTCGCAATTCGTCTCCACCGTCTATCACGGCAAGGCGACCTACCAGGCGGGCGGCGCTCCCGACGAAGTGCGCTTCATTTGCCTGCACGGTGGGCTCGGCAAGGGCGCGGTATTCGTCTACACGCTGCCGCGGTGAACGCAGGCATGTGGCGAAAAAAAGCCGCCAATTGACCGAGCGGCCCGAAACGATAGATTCGCCCGGCCGGCGATCGCCGCATGCAAAACGGCCTCACCAAGACGCGACCGCTTGAACAATGCAACAAGCCGCACTCAACCTGCCGCCAGCGCTCGACCGCGTCATTGCCGAATACAAGGCGGAGAAATTCGCCGCGGCCGAGCGACTTTGCGAGGAGATCGTCGCCGACCAGCCCGATTTTTTCGAAGCGCTTTACGTTCTCGCCATCGTTCAGGCGCGGCAGGAAAAAACCGAATTTGCGCTGGCCAATTTCGATCGCGCGCTCGCGTTGCGGCCCGACTATGCCGTGGGCCACTTCAATCGCGGCAATACCCTTCAGCGGATCAAGCGGCACGAGGAGGCACTGGCGAGTTACGAGCGCGCCATCGAATTGCAGCCGGACTTTGCCATGGCCCATTCCAATCGCGGCAACATCCAGCAGATATTGGGACGTTTTGAGATGGCGATGGCAAGCTACGCCAAGGCGATCGAGTTGCAGCCCGACTATGCCGTGGCGTACTACAACCGAGGCAATTGCCTGCAGCAGCTCAAGCGTTTTGTCGAGGCGGTAGCGAGCTATGAGCAGGCACTCGCCCTGCAGCCGGATTTTGCCCCAGCGCGCCTCAACCAATCGCTGTCCCGGCTCGTGACCGGCGATTTCGAACCCGGCTGGCGGGGCTACGAATGGCGATTGGACGTCGAATCCCCGGGCAACAGCAAGCGAAGTTTCGCCAGACCGCAGTGGACGGGACGGCAAGATATTTCCGGCAAGACGATTTATCTCCACGCCGAGCAGGGACTGGGCGATGCAATACTATTATGCCGCTATGTTCCGCTGATCGCGGCGCGCGGCGCGCGCGTCGTTCTGGAAGTCTCCATGCCGCTGGTCGAGTTGATGACCACGCTTGCCGGCTCCCCGCAAGTCATCTACCGGACCGACGGGCCGGCCGATTACGACTTGCAATGCCCGTTGCCCAGCCTGCCGCTGGCGTTCGGCACCAGGCTTGCAACGATCCCGGCGGACGTGCCTTACCTGCGCGCCACACCGGAACGCGTGGCGCAATGGCGCGACAGGCTCGGGCCAAAACACCGCCCGCGCATCGGCCTTGCCTGGTCCGGTGAGCCGACGCATCCGAACGATCAAAACCGCTCGATTGCCCTGCACGCTTTGCTGCCGCTGTTGCAAACCGACGCCACTTTCGTGAGTTTGCAGAAGGGCGTGCGCGCCGCCGACGCGGCGGATCTGCAAGCGCGCAGCGACCTGGTTCATTTCGGCGACGAGCTGAAGAATTTCGCCGACACGGCGGCGCTGGTCGCCAACCTGGACCTGGTCATCTCGATCGATTCCAGCGTCGCGCACCTCGCCGGCGCGCTGGCAAAGCCGGTCTGGGTGCTGCTGCCGTACATCCCCGACTGGCGCTGGCTGCTCGATCGCGACGACAGCCCCTGGTATCCGACCGCACGCTTGTTCCGCCAGGACGATAGCCGCGCCTGGCCCAATGTGCTTGGCCGCCTTCAGTCAGCGCTTGGCGAATTAGCGCAAAGCCGTGCATAAAGCCCCAGCGTATCCATTTTCCATCCGAATTGGGCGAGCATTGTGACCGCTGTCGATATCAAAATCTTGAGCACCCACGCCGCCATGGACGTGCTGGGCGAGCTTGGGCCGAAATTCGAGCGCGCGAGCGGCCACAGACTGTCGTTTTCGTATGATCCGGCAAAGGCGGTGCGGCGCCGGATCGAAAGCGGCGACGCGTTCGATATCGCCATCGTCACGCGGCCGGTGTTCGACATTCTGGCGGCGGCATGCAAGCTGGTGGCCGAGAGCCGCGCCGATATCGGCCGCTCGGGCCTCGGCGTCTCGGTGCGCAAAGGTGCGGCAAAGCCCGACATCGGCACGGTCGATGCCTTCACGCGCGCATTGCTCAACGCCACATCGGTGGTGCGCTCGACCGAAGGCACCAGCGGCATGTATTTCGAAACGCTGCTCGATCGCCTCGGCATCGCGCAGGTGATGCGCGGCAAGATCGTGCTCGGGCCGAGCGGCCGGGTGGCGGAACTGGTGGCGCGCGGCGAGGCGGAGCTGGCGGTGCAGCAGATCGCCGAACTGTTGCCTGTCGCCGGCACCGACTATGTCGGCCCGTTCCCGCCGGACTTGCAGCTTTATTCGGTGTTTTCGGCCGGCGTTGCGGCGACGAGCCCGCAGCGGGACGCCTGCATCGCCTTCATCGATACCTTGATCACGCCGGCGGCGATTGCGCTGTTCACGGCGAGCGGGCTTGAGCCGGTGCCGCGCTGAACGCCGGACCGGACGCAAACAGTTGCGGGAGGAAAGCGCGATGACGCGACCGTTCGAGGGAATCCGGGTGATCGACGTCACCCACGTGCTGGCGGGGCCCTTCGCCGCCTATCAACTCGCCGTGCTGGGCGCCGACGTGATTAAGGTCGAGCATCCCGACGATCCCGACCAGAGCCGCGGCGCCGGCACCGACAAGGCGCTCAACCGGGCCAATATGGGCACCGCGTTCCTGACGCAAGCCTCCAACAAACGCTCGATCACCCTCGACCTGAAACAAGAGAAGGACCGCGAGATCTTGAAGAAGCTCGTGGCGACCGCCGACGTGTTCGTGGAGAATTATCGGCCCGGCGCTTTCGAGGCGCTCGGTCTCGGCTATGACGCGCTCGCGGCGATCAATCCACGGCTGATCTATGCCTCGTTCTCGGCCTTCGGCCAGAACGGCCCGCGCGGGCAGCAGACCGCCTATGATCACGTCATCCAGGCCACCTCCGGCATCATGGCGATGACCGGGACCAAGGACGTGCATCCGATCAAGTTCGGCTCGCCGGCGGTCGACTATGCCACCGGCATGACCGGCGCATTCGCCTTGTCGGCCGCCTTGTTCCAGCGCGAGCGCACCGGCGAGGGCCAGCGCATCGACATGGCGATGTTGGACGCGGCGATGATCCTGATGAGCTCGCATCTCACCGGCTATCTGCGCAACGGCGTGCACCCGAAGCCGAACGGCAACCGGCATCCGCACGCGACCAACGGCGCCTTTGCCACCAAGGACGGACTGGTGATGCTGGGCGCCAGCAACCTGCGCCAGCAGGCACGGCTATGGAAACTGCTCGGGCGGCCCGACATGGTCAAGAAGACCAATGACGAGCGCAATGCCGATCACGCGCGCGAAATCGCGGTGCTGGAGGAGATCATGCTCACCCGCAGCGCCGACGAATGGGAGGAATTCCTGCAAGCCCGCCATGTTCCGGCGGCGCGCGTGCGCAGCATGGGCGAAGCGGTCGCCGATCCGCAGCTTAAAAGCCGCGGCATTATCCATTGCCATCAAAGCGGCGCCGGCATGGAAGGAAGTTTCGGCGTACCGCTCGCCGCCTTCACCTTCGCGCATGGCGGCCCGCAGATCGATTCACCGCCGCCCACGCTCGGCCAGCACAACGAGGAAATTTTCCAAGAGCTCGGCGTGCGGCGCTGAGCGCGGTCAATCTTCCAGACTGGAACCCTTGGTTTCCGGTGTGGCCAGGATCGCCAGGATCGCCAGCACCGCGTAAATCATCACCAGACCGCCGATATAAATGTAGGCCTCGTGAATGCCGTAGGCGCGCAGAATAAATCCGGCCACGATCGGGATGACGCCGCCGCCGTAGACTTGCGCAATCTGATAGGCGGCGCTGGCGCCCGAGGCCCGGTAGCGGGTTGGGAAATTCTCCGTGTAAAACGTCGGGATCGCGCCATAGCCGAAACCAAACACAAAGCCGAAGCCGATCACCTCCGCGAGAACCGCGAGCCAGAAACTGCCGGTGTTGACGAGGTAGAAGTAGGGAATCGCGAAAATCAGAAATACGATGGCCGCGATCAACAGGATCGTGCGCCGGTTGATCACGTCGGCGAGTAGCGCGCCGATGATCATGAACACCAACATGAAGCAGGCGGCGATCAGCCCGATATATTCCGGCGTCGATCCGGTGAAGCCGACCGCCTTCATGTAGCTGGTGCCGAAAACGAAATAGAGAAAGAAGGCGCCGCCGAACATGGCGTTCACCAGGGAGGTGCGCAGAATTGTGCCGGGCATTTCGCGCCAGACCTGCGCCGCGGGGCTTTCAAGCACCGCCTGCTGCGCGCGATGACGCTCGAAGACGAACGAGTCCTCGGTGCGCCGCCGGATGAAGATACCGACAATCGCCACCAGGAAGCCGATGACAAACAGAATGCGCCAGCCCCAGGCGATGAAGTGTTCGCTCGTCATCAGCGATTTAGTGACAATCACCGAGCCGAAGCCGAGCAGCAGGCCGATCGGAATGGCAAAGCCGACCCAGGCGCCCCAGAAAGCGCGGTATTTCGAATGCGCCGCCTGTTCGACCACCCAGGTCGCGGCGGTGCCGAACTCGGCGCCGAAACTGATGCCCTGCAGCACGCGGAAGATGATCAACAAAACCGGCGCAGCGACGCCGATGCTGTCGTAGGCCGGCGTGAGGCCGATGGCGAGCGTGCTCACGCCCATCAGCACCAGTGCATAGACCAGAGTGTCCTTGCGCCCGTAGCGGTCGGCGAGATGACCGAAGATATAGGCGCCGACCGGGCGGATGATGATGCCGAGGCCGTAGACGCTGATCGCCGCTGCCACAGCGGCAAGGCCCGGCAGCTTGAAGAACAGCCCGCCCCAAATCGTTGCCGCGATGACGCCGGTGATCAGGAAGTCGTATTGCTCAATGACCGAGCCGACGATGCTTGCCAGGGCAACCTTGAAGATCCGATTTTGGCTGGGGCTGGTATCCGCGTCCGTGACTGTCATGGCGACGATCCCGATTATTGTTGAACGGCCGGAGCCGCTCAAGGTTCCAATCGCCCCCGACCGGCGTTCGCCGGGACTTCACTTTTTCGCTGCGACCCCCGCTTTTTTCACCAGCGCCGACCATTTGGTTTCTTCATGGTCGATGTCGGCGGCGTATTGATCCGGCGTGGTCGGCAGCGGCTCTGCGCCTTCGGTGGCGATGCGCTTATGCACGTCGGGGGAATCGAGCGCCGTGCGCAGCGCCTTGTTGAGTTTATCGACGATCGAACGCGGCGTGCCGGCCGGCGCCACGATGCCATAGTGTAGTACCGCCTCGAAGCCGGGCAGGCCCTGCTCGGCAACCGTCGGCACGTCGGGGAAGATTGGCGAGCGCTTCAATCCGGTTACCCCGAGCGCGCGCAGCTTGCCTTGCTTGACCAGGCCGATGGCCGGCGGCAGCGACGAAAAATAGATCGACACATGGCCGCCGAGCAGATCGGTGAGCGCCGGCCCCGAGCCCTTGTAGGGGATATGCACGAGGTCGATGCCGGCGGTTTCGGCGAACAGGACGGTGCCGAGATGGATGCCGCTGCCTTTGCCGGCGGAGGCGTAATTGAGCTTACCCGGCTGCGCCTTGGCGAGCGCGATCAGCTCCTTGACGTTGTGGACGGGCAAGGACGGGTTGACCAGAATGATGAGCGGGCTGGTGGCGATCAGCCCGACCGGCGCGAAATCCTTGCGTGGGTCGTAGCCGGCACTGGGATAGAGCGTCGGGTCTATAGCAAGCGTGCCGGTGCCGCCGAGGCCGAGCGTGTAGCCATCGGGCGCCGCCTTGGCGACCTGCCGCGTGCCGATCGAGCCGCCGGCGCCGCCGTGGTTCTCGATCACGATTTGCCGGCCGAGCGACTTGCCCATGGGCTCAGCGACGCCACGCGCCAGCACGTCGTTGCCGCCGCCAGGCGCGTAAGGAACGATAAGCGTGATCGGACGGTTGGGATAGTCGGTGGCCTGCGCGCGCGCCGCGAGCGGCCAACTCACCGGCCAAGCGGCGGCCGCGCCGCCGAGTAAGGTCAAGACATCGCGTCGTCGCATAGGCTGCTCCCTAGAAATGGCTGCTCCCTAGAGACATATTCTTATGATCATTGCGCCGCGACCGCCTCCGCGATCGCCACCGTGCGGCGCGCCATATCCGCGTGCAGGCGCTCGACCATGCGACCGTCGATCGAGACCACGCCTTTGCTTTTGTTCTCCGGCAGGTCGAAGGCGGCGATCATCTTGCGCGCCAACGCGACTTCCTCCTGCGACGGCGAGAATGCCGTATTGCATGGGCCGATCTGATTGGGGTGGATGAGCGTCTTGCCGTCGAAGCCAAGTTCGACGCCCTGCTTGCATTCCGCGAGGAAGCCGTCGGCATTGCCGATGTCATTGTAAACGCCGTCGATAATATCGATGCCGTAGACGCGCGCGGCGGCGACGCAGGTGGAAAGCCAGCTCAGCATCGGCGCCCGCCCGGGCACCAGGCGGGCGCGCGTGTCCTTGGCGAGATCGTTGGTGCCCATGATGAAGCCCGCGAGGCGCGATTCGGAATCCTTGGCCTCGGCGGCGATCGACAGAATGTTGAAGATGGCGAGCGGTGTCTCGATCATCGCCCACACCCGCGTCTTGTGATCGGTGCCCATGTCAAGCAGGCGGCGGCCGATCAGTTCCAGCATGTCCGGGCTCGATATTTTCGGCACCAGAATGACGTCTGGCGCGGCATGGGCGGCGGCGGCCAAATCGTCGGCATGCCAGGACGTATCGACACCGTTGACGCGGATGAATACCTCGCGGATGCCGAAGCCGCCGGCCTTGACCACATCCACCACCTGCTGCCGGGCGGCTTCCTTGGCGTCCGGCGCCACCGAATCCTCAAGGTCGAGGATGACGCCGTCGGCCGGCAGGGTCTTGGCTTTTTCCAGGGCGCGGGCATTGGAGCCCGGCATGTACAGCACGCTACGGCGGGGACGGAGGGTCATGCCGCCGACTTTATCGGCCGTCGGGAAACTATCAAGCGGTGCCGCGCGGGCGGAGCCGGCGCCGGCCCGTTTATTTTGCAGCCGCGGTTCGCGTTTTGAGAATGCGGTAGAGCTGGAAACGATCGCCGTCGGCGATGAGCTTGAGGCGCGAAGGATCGGGATTGGGCGCCTCGTCCTCGGTGAACAGAACGTAGAGATAATCGAATTTGGTCCAGTTCAGCCAGAACCGCGGCATGTTGGGCAACGGGCGATCGGCCGCCTGGATGAGCTGCGCCACCGCCGGCGGCGTTCCGTCCTTGATGTCGGCATAGTCGCGAAATTGCGGCCGCACATGCAGCACCTGCTTACCGTCCACGGTGAACAGCGTGGTGACCAGGGACGAGCGTTCGATGGTGGCGATGCAGGCGGCATGCACGAGACCGAGATCACGCACGTCCTCGCCAAGCGACCGGTCGGCATAGGCCACGAATATCATCGAGCCCGGCTTGATGCGGCGCACCGAAGAGCGGAACTCGCTGGTCGAATCCGACAATTGCGACCAGTTGTAATCGATCTCGATCAGCCGCGCGCCGATCATCACGATCAGCACGATCATGAAAGCGCGCCGCACCAGGCGGCGGCGCAGCTCCAGGTCGCCGCAGCCAAACAGCATGAAGACGACGCCGATCGGCACGCGCTGGTCGGCCATGTAGGTATCGAACATCAGCCGCGGCAAGGCGAAATAGACCGCGCCGCCAACCGCAAGCAGCACGAAGACCATGGGATGAAAGTGCAGCACGCGGTGGCGGATCGCCCATACAATGCTGCCGACCATGATCGAGACGAGCGCGAAAGTGGCGATGTCCGAGTAATCGGAGATGGCATACATCAGCCCGTCGATCTTGCCGCCCTGCTCCCAATGCATGCTGGAGGCAAGCTGCATGGTCGGGCTGGCCAGGAACAGCGGCACCACGGTAAGGAACGGCAGGCCGCCGGCGACGAAATCGACGACGCGCGCCGGCCAGGGCTCCAATCGCTGCTCCCACAGCCGCCAGATCTCGAACGAGACCACGCCGATGCCGTAAATGCCGAGCGCCGAGAGGTGGCAGAAATAAAGTATTGCGACGCAAGCCGTCGACAAAGCGAACCGGATCGGCCACACCCGTTCGCGCTCGGCGACCCAGCCGGCCAGCGCCCACAGCGCGACGCCAATGCCGAAAATGTAGTTCATGAGGCCGACCAGGAAGACGTAATTGTAGAGCAGCGGAATGGCGAACAGAGGAAAGGTCGACCAGCGGCCGATCAACGCCCGGTTCAGCGCCAAGATGCCGGAAATGATCAGTGCAAACATCGCGACGATGAAAATCTGGCCGGCCAAATAGATGTTCATGACCCGCGCCAGCAGCGGCACGATCAGGTCCATGGTCAGGTTCGGGATGGCCTTCCAGTCGATCTCGTAGAAACCGGCAAGCTGCGGATTGGTCGACAAGGTCGCAATCACGTGCATACGCGCGAGGTGATTGACATAGTCCGACAGCGGCGGCAGCGGATGCGTCCAGATCGGAATCGAAATGAGCAACGTGAAGGCCGCAAACAGGACGCCGATTTGCGGGCCCGAAAAGCCGTGCGTACGCAGGCTCGGCTTCGGCAGATTTGAAATAATAGGCTTGTTCGGCTGCAGCATGCGCGCTCTTATCGTTGTCCTTAAGTCGTCAATTGCACCTGAACGTGCAATGAACGTTTTGCAGATCCGGCGGAGGAATGGCACAAAACGCCAAGGCATGTCCGTCGGAATTGAGGCTTTTCCCCGCCGGGCGGGAACCGGCGGGCCGCCGGCGGCCGTTCGGGCATGGCGCTTGCTAGATTTCCAGGGACTGCCAATCGAATAGGCAGCGAAGACCGGCCGATGACAATGGCTTTTCCGACACGATTGATCGACGGCTACAACACCTTCGCCGCCGGCCGGCTGCAGCGCGAGCAGGACCGCTATCAGGAACTGGCCGAGCGCGGGCAGCAGCCGGAGATCATGGTGATCGGCTGTTGCGACTCGCGCGTGTCGCCGGAGGCGATTTTCGACGCCCACCCGGGCGAGCTGTTCGTCGTGCGCAATGTGGCGAACATCGTGCCGCCTTACGCGCCGGACGGACAGGCGCACGGCGTCTCGGCGGCGCTCGAATTCGGCGTCGGTGCCTTGCGCGTAAAACATATCGTGGTGCTTGGCCACGCGCATTGCGGCGGCGTCAAAGCCTTTGCCGAAGACGCCGAGCCGCTCTCGCCCGGAGATTTCATCGGTAAATGGATGAAACTGATGCGGCCCGCGGCCGACAAGACTCCGCGTGGAGATTTGTCGCCGGCGGACTATCTCACGCGGCTCGAGCACGCCAACATCGTCAACAGTCTCGACAACCTGATGACGTTCCCGCGGCTAGCCAAGCTCATCGAGAAAGGCAAGATCGCGACGCACGGCGCCTATTTCGGCGTCGCCAGCGGCGATTTGTCGGTGCTGGATAAGGCGAGCGGGGAGTTCCGGCCCGTAGGGCGTCTATAACAAACGAAGTTTTAGGCCGCCTTGCGCTTGGCCTGGATCAGTTTGCGGTTGATCAGGCACTCGGCGATCTGGATGGCGTTGAGTGCGGCGCCCTTGCGCAGATTGTCGGACACCACCCAAATCTGTAGGCCGTTGTCGACCGTCGGGTCGGTGCGGATGCGGCTGATGTAGGTGGCGTCCTCGCCGACGCATTCATAGGGCGTGGCGTAGCCGCCGGGCTCGTGCTTATCGATCACCAGGCAGCCGGGCGCGTTGCGCAACACGTTGCGCGCCTCCTCCGCCGAGATCGGCTTCTCGAACTCGATGTCGACCGCTTCGGAATGGCCGACGAACACCGGCACCCGCACGCAGGTGGCCGTCAGCTTGATCTTGGGATCAAGAATCTTCTTGGTCTCCATCATCATCTTCCACTCTTCCTTGGTGTAGCCATCCTCCATGAACGCGTCGATCTGCGGAATCAGATTGAACGCGATGCGCTTGGGGAATTTCTTGTTCTCGATCTCATCGAGCGTGAACACCGCCTTGGTCTGCGAGAACAATTCGTCCATAGCGTCCTTGCCGGCGCCGGAGACCGATTGATAGGTCGCCACCACCACGCGTTTGATCGTGGCATGATCGTGCAGCGGCTTGAGCGCCACCACCAATTGCGCGGTCGAGCAGTTCGGATTGGCAATGATGCGCTTTTTGGCAAAGGCGGCGATGGCCTCGGCGTTAACCTCCGGTACGATCAGGGGCACCTCCGGGTCCATGCGCCAGGCTGACGAATTGTCGATCACCACCGCGCCGGCGGCCGCAATCTTCGGCGACAACTCCTTCGACACGGCGCCACCCGCCGACATCAGACAAATATCGACGTCGGAGAAGTCGTAATTG
>JBOHII010000068.1:0-4454 GCA_050725955.1 Pseudolabrys sp.
ACATCATGTCGAGCATGTCGTCGACGATCGCGCGGCTGAGCCGCGGCGCCGGCACCTGGCAGAAGGCCGGGAAGCCGTGCTCGAACTGCGGCCACAACCCGTGCACGACGAAGGAAAACGGCCGCCCGGCGCATTGCTGGTCAGGCGCCCGCTCGGGCGCGCGTTCATGCGCGGCCTCGCAATAAGTCGGCGACCAGGACAGCGCCAGCACATAGAAATCGAACTGGCCGGGCACATTCGGCTGGCGGTCCTGCCCGCGGCCGTCTTGGGCCAGCGCAACGACGGCAAAAATAAAAAGGAAGCTCAGGCTGATAGCGGCTGTTCGCGCCAAAAGGCAAAGGCGCTGCCGAAGCGATTCACCAAACATGCAACGCCCCCATCACACGGGCACCGGAACAAACCGGAAATTGACTTTGGTCAACGGTTTCAAAAAATATACCGCAGAATTTAGAACATTACAAGAACAAAATGAAACAAACCAAGATCGAAATGGGCGCCGCTAGGGGAGCGCCATCTTGCATGCCGGATTATAGGCCCAGTTACGGTCGAACCCGACCACGCACCATTGCACGCCCCAGGTCATACCGATCATGCCGGTGTCCTCACCGATCGAATAATTCACCCGGTGCATGTGCCCGTCGCTGACCGTGGCCGTGGCGGTGCAGAAGCGGCGCGGAATGGTTCCCTTTGCCCAGGGCCGATAGGCAATTTCGCGCACCTTTTCGAACTCGAGGATGTGTGCGTCAGAGTTCCAGAAGTGGCCTTCCTTCTGGGCAAAACGCGAGGCGATCTTGTCGAGCGCAGCCTCACAGGGCGGCAGCAGGCCTGAGTAATCTGCCCCGCTCATGTAAACAAGCTTTTCCAGCCAACTCGCGGCGTGGGTCGGTGCCGTAGCGGCAAATCCGAACAAAACCGCGGCCGAAGCCGCCCTAACAAGCCAGGATGTGCGTGCCATGATTGAACTCCCACAGGCCAGGCGGCAACTTTATCACAGATTTTTCCCGCCGCAGCCGATTCGTGCACAGAATTGGCAGCCCCTGGGACTCGTGACTCCGCTTGCGGCGCTGCATCATTTCCCGTGCGAATCGGGCTGACACGTGGCGTTGCGCGAGTAAGCGTCCAGCGCCCTGCCAGTATGCGCGTTGTGCGTGTCGAACGGACGCCCGCGTTTGGACACAGCGTTTTCTAGCTTGCGACAGGGCTGTTAGTTCGGTCGGAGATTGGCGGGCGCCTTTCCCATGCCGCGCATGGGACTGCCCCGTGTGGTGAGTTGGTTGCTCGCGTGCACGGCGATGGTTGCCGGCCATGTGCCGGCGGCCGCGCCGGAACGGGCCCCGGGCTGATCGGAACCGAGCAAGGGACGATGCATCCCTCGCCGCCGGTCAACCGGGGTGTCCGTTTCTTTTATTTTCCTCGCCAATCGCCCAGCACCGCCTGCACCAGCGCGAGCGCCGCCACCGCCGCCGTGTCGGCGCGCAGAATGCGTGGGCCGAGCGCGATCCGCACCACATTGGGATGCTTGGTCAGATGGCGGCGTTCGGTTTCGTCGAAGCCGCCTTCCGGTCCAATCAGCACGGCCAGGCGCGGTCTTTGCAAAGCTTCGGGCAAAAGCGCGGTTTTGCCCGGGCGCATCGCCGCCAGCGCCGCTAGCGGATCCTTCACTTCGACATCTTCGTCGCAAAATACCAAGAGCCGCTCGGGATCGGCTTTGGTGGTCACCGTTGCAAGTGAAGCCGGCGCGGCGACCTCGGGCAGGTGCAAAACCCCGCACTGCTGCGCCGCCTCGACGACATTGGCGCGCATGCGCACGAGGTTGACCCGCGCCACCTGGGTGTGGCGTGTGAGCACGGGTTGCAGACGGGAGACGCCCATCTCCACCGCCTTCTGCACCATATAATCGAGCCGGGCATGCTTGAGCGGGGCGAAGAGAAAATGCAGATCGGCAGGTTCCGGCTGCTCCCGCCGGCGCTCGCCGACGATGGCCGTCGGCGCCCGCTTGCCGCTGTCGGCGAGCTCAGCCTGCCATTCGCCGTCGCGGCCGTTGAACAGGAGCAGCGCATCCCCGCGCTTGAGCCGCAGCACATTGAGCAGGTAATTCGCCTGCGCGCGGTCGAAGGCAACCGCCTTCCCGGCGCCGAGCGGGACGTCGAGATAGATGCGCGCGGTGCGGAAATCGTAGTGCGGCATAGCGTCATCGCTAAGGTTGCGGCCTGTTTAGGCCAGACTTTTGGGCTTTGGCGAGGGCCGAATTTATGACAGGATTGCCGTGTTCCCGACGTATTCGCCCGGTTGGTATAGGCGGCCAGTACCACAGCCGCGTGCTTTTCCGCATGCTATAATGAGTCGGGGATCAGGAGACGATCGGTCCATGAACTTGCGCTGGGCATTATTCATCGCCGCCTGCCTGTTGCCGGGTGCTGCCAGCATGGCCGCGGCGCAGTTCACGCCGCCGGCCGCGCCGGCGCAAGAGCCGCCCTGCATCAAACAATTCACCAAGCTACGTGACGATGCCGCGAAAAAAGCCGGGGCCATCCAGCGCGCGAGCGCGCGCCACGCCGAACCGCGCGAGGCCTGCCAGTTGTTCAACGCATTCTCGGCCGCCGAGGGCAAGATGCTTAAATTTGCCGTCGATAATTCGGTGTGGTGCGGCATTCCCCCGCAGATCATCGGCACCATCAAGCAGCAGCATGCCAAGACGAACGAGATCCGCACCAGGGTCTGCCAAGTCGCCGCCGCGCCGCCGCGCCCATCAGCGCCGAGTCTGAGCGACGCGCTCAACGCGCCCATTATCGACTCAAGCGATATCAAGACCGGTCGCGGCACCTTCGACACCCTGACCGGTACCCCACTCGGCAACAAATGAGCGAGAATGCCGGACGCGTTGCCGATGCGACCGGAAACTGGGTCGACGGCCTCGCGCCAGCATTTGCCCGCCCCTATTTGCGGCTTGCCCGCCTCGACCGACCGATCGGCTCCTGGCTGCTGCTGATGCCGTGCTGGTGGTCGGTGGGGCTTGCCGGCATGCGCGCCGGACATTTTCCCAGCCTCTGGCACATCGCGCTGTTCTTCATCGGGGCGTTCGCAATGCGAGGAGCCGGCTGTACCTGGAACGATCTGATCGACCGCAATCTCGACGCCAAAGTCGAGCGCACCCGCTCGCGCCCAATCCCCTCCGGCCAAGTGACGGTCGCCGAGGCCACCGCTTTCATGCTGGCGCAGGCGCTCGTCGGCTTGCTGGTGCTGCTCCAGTTCAACCGCTTTACGATAATCGTTGGCCTGCTCTCGCTGCTTGTCGTCGCGATCTATCCGTTCATGAAACGGATCACGTATTGGCCGCAGATCGTGCTCGGCCTCGCCTTTTCTTATGGGGCGCTGATGGGCTGGCCGGCGGCCTTCGGCAAGCTCGATTGGCCGGCGCTGGTGCTCTATGCCGGGTCGATCTCCTGGGTGATCGGCTACGACACCATCTACGCGCACCAGGACCGCGAGGACGATCTGCTGATCGGCATAAAATCGACCGCGCTGTTGTTCGGAGAGAACACGCGGCCGATGCTGGCGTTTTTCTACGCGGCCGCCGTTGTGCTGATCGGCATCGCCGGATTCATGGCCGGCGGCGGACTGATCTTTCTGCTTGGGCTTGCCGGCTTTGCCGGCCACCTTGCCTGGCAGGTGACGCGGCTTAATATCAATGACTCGGCGCACTGCCTGATGCTGTTCAAATCGAACCGCGATGCCGGGTTGATCCTGTTCGCAGCCATGCTGATGGAAGCGGTGGCGTAACCCGCGACACTGCGCCAAGGAACGATCGCACGGCCGCTCGCGTAGGACATCGGGGCGTCAAATCGAGCGTTTGCCGATCATGAACCGCAAAAGCATCCTCATTTCCGGCGGCGGTATCGCCGGCCTCACCTTCGCTATCGAGCTCAAGCGCCGCGGGTTCCAACCGGTGGTAATCGAACACGAACCGGGCCTGCGCCGTGAGGGTTACATGATGGATTTCTTCGGTACCGGCTGGGACGTGGCGAGCCGCATGGGCCTCACCGAGCGTCTGCGCGCAGTGCACTATCCGATCGACGTGATGGAATTCGTCGACGCCGACGGCACGCCTTATGTGCAAATGGCGATCGAGCGCGTGCGGCATGCACTCGGCGACAACTACGTCTATCTGCGGCGTCCCGATCTCGAAGCAATCCTCGCCGAACGCGGGCGCGAACTCGGCATCGATGTGCGCTACGCCACCGCGCTCGCCGCGCTCGAGGACCGCGGCGATTACGTCCATGCGCGATTCGAAAATGGCGGCGCTGACGATTTCGCGCTTGTGATCGGTGCTGACGGTGTGCATTCACGCGTCCGCGAACTCGGGTTCGGCCCCGAGCAACAATACGAAAAGTTTCTCGGCCTTTATGTCGCGGCGTTCCATATCGCGCGCGGCAAATTGCCGTTCGACCGTACGG
>JBOHII010000069.1:0-2464 GCA_050725955.1 Pseudolabrys sp.
CCGGCACCAGTGCGCCGCCGCGCGGAAGCTTTGCGGCACGCCGCGGCCGTAATTGTGTAGATAGCAAAGGACGGCCTGCGCGCTCGCGTCGCCGCGCTCGGCCGGCCGTTGCAGCATGAGGCCGGCCGCCGTGTAGTCCTGCCGGTCGAACGCGGCCAGTCCCTTGCGCAATTGGGCGGCATCGAGGCGATCGAGCCCGGTGTGGGCATCGGCCAGAACATTCGCGCCGAGGAGCGCCAGCAATGTCCAGACGAACAATTTGCTCGCCTTGATAAACGGCCAGTTCTGCCTTGCTCTGTTTCCGATCATCGGCCTCGTCGCCTGTCTCTGTCCGGCGCGAATAATCCTAGCAAACCGGTCATCCTGTCCAGCCACCCATTAGCCTATTGATTTGCAATCGGATTTTTGGGTTGCCCGGTCGCGTTGACAGCGGCGGGCAGGCTGCTATGAACCCGCAACCAAAAAACCCAGAGATTGTCATGAAAGTCCGTAACTCGTTGAAATCCCTGCGCGGCCGCCACCGCAACAACCGCATCGTGCGGCGCAAGGGGCGGGTTTATATCATCAATAAGACCAATCGCCGCTTTAAGGCCCGCCAAGGCTGAAAATCCGGGCTTGGGCCAGACTTAGCTGCCGTTTGCCGCATATTGCGTTGCACGGTGGAGATATTAATCTCCCCTCATGCGCGCGCGATTCCTTGCCAGCCTGTGTTTTGCCGTTGTGACGGGGGCCTTTTGCCTGCCCGCCGCCGCGGCGCCGGGCGATTGGGTGCATCCGCCGAAGAAGCTGCCGCATGTCCAGCACAACAATCCCACGCGCAATCTCGATTTCCTGTTCGGCGCGCTCAAGGTCGCGCCCGACGACGTTACCGCCAAGGCGATCGAGGGACGCATCTGGGCGGTATGGACCCACTCGCGCAGCGACACGACCATGCTGCTGATGTCGCGCGTCGAGGCGGCGACCGAGGCCAAGGATGTCGATCTCGCGATCAAGCTGCTCGACGCAATCATCAAGATCAGGCCGAAATACGTGGAAGCCTGGAATCGCCGCGCCACCCTCTACTACATGAAAAAGGACTACGGCCGCGCGCTCGCCGACATTCGCGAGGTGCTACGCCGCGAGCCGCGCCATTTCGGCGCGCTGTCCGGCCTCGGCCTGATCATGCAGGACATCGGCGACGACAAACAGGCGCTGGAAGTCTATCGCCGCACGCTGGCGATCTATCCGCGCATTCAGCGCATTCCCGATATCGTGAAGACCTTGCAGGAAAAGGTCGAGGGCCGCGATATCTGACGCGCCATGGCAATCGCGCGGCCGACCGCTCAAGCCAAGCCTAACGCGATCCCTTTTTCTTTCGCGCTTTGCCACGCGTTGCGGCTTCTCGCGTAAAGCCTAGCTGCTTTTGCACCACATAAAGCGGGCGTTGTTTCACCTCGCCGTAGATGCGGCTGATGTATTCCCCGATTATTCCGAGCGACAGCAGTTGGACGCCGCCGATGAACAGCACGGCGACGAAAATCGACGCCCAGCCGGGCACCCAGTCCGTCGTAAAGATCCGCATCAGCACGGCATAGGCGATCCCCGCGAATGCCAATGCGATGGCGAAGAAACCGATCCAAATGGCGAGCCGCAAGGGGGTGGACGAAAACGAAACCACGCCGTCGATAGCCAAGTGCATCATTTTCCTTAAGGTGTATTTGCTCGTCCCTGCCTTCCGCGCATTGCGCTCGTAGAACACCGCGATTTGTTGAAAGCCGGCCCAACTCACCATGCCGCGCAGAAATCGATCCCGCTCGGGCATGGCCAGCAGAACGTCGACGACCTCGCGGTCCATCAAGCGAAAATCTCCGGCGTCGCGCGGGATCTCGATATTCGATAACCAGTTAATCAGGCGATAGAAGGCCTTGGCCGTCCACAATTTGAAAGACAACTCGCCGGCCCGATCGGTTCGCACCGCATAGACGACGTGATAACCGTCGCGCCAGCGGGCAATCATCTCGGGGATGATTTCGGGCGGGTCTTGCAGGTCCGCATCGATGACGATCGCGGCGGCGCCGGCGGCGCGCTCGAGCCCGGCGGAAACCGCAATTTGGTGTCCGAAATTTCGCGATAGCTGGAGAACGCGAATGTTGCTCTGACGCGCCTGCAATGCAGTCAGCAGTTCCAACGTACGGTCGCGGCTGCCGTCGTCGACGTAGATTATTTCGAATTGGAAGTGCCGCGAGCTCGAGAGCACCGCGATCAGCCGCCGGTGCAATTCCTCGATGACCGACTCTTCGTTGAAACAAGGAACCACAATGGACACGAGCATTCCGCAGCCCCGAAAATTTGGTAGCCAACTGGCGACCTTAACAGGCCTGACGTTAGCCTGCCCAATACCACTGCGCGTACAATGCCGAATACATGAATAGCAGGCCGGAAAAAGACCACGTGATGCATGGCACGATCCAGAGCCGGTTTGGTG
>JBOHII010000070.1:0-2778 GCA_050725955.1 Pseudolabrys sp.
TAAGATCAAGATCGACCAGTCGTTCATCCGCGATCTCGGCGAGAAGGGCGACGCTCGGCCGATCATCGGCGCCGTCGCCAGCCTTGGCACCGGCCTCGACAAGATCGTCGTCGCCGAGGGCATCGAAACCGAAGAGCAAATGAAGTTGGTGCGGGCGCAAGGTTGCCACGAGGGCCAAGGCCACTATTTTGGCCTGCCGATGAGCGGCGACGCTATCCGCGCCCGGTTGGAGGCGCTGGAAGCCAAGGCGCGAGAAGCCCAACCCCAAATGGTCGCCTAAAATTCCGGTCGTGCCGCGGTGAAGCCGTTGCCCCCATCCGCCCTTGCCATTATCCCTGCGCCATGATCAGCCTCGAGGCGGCGACCGTAGCGGGCAACGGAGTGCGGTTCTTCGGCGATGCCCGCGTTTATTGGCGGCTGCTTGTGCGTGGCGGCGTGCTGGTGGCGGTCACGCTCGGCATGTACCGGTTCTGGCTGACCACGGACATACGCCGGTTTCTGTGGGCGAACACTGAAGTGGCGGGTGAAAGCCTGGAATACACCGGCACGCCGTTCGAGCTGTTACTCGGCTTTCTGGTCGCCATCGCCATCCTCATTCCGGTCTATACCGGCTTCTTCGTGGCCGCGCTCGATCTCGGCCCGCTCGGAAGAATTTCCGGCATGCTCGCCTTCGCCGCGCTCGGTTTGCTCGGTCAATATGCGGTCTATCGCGCGCGCCGCTATCGGCTGACGCGCACGATCTACCGCGGCGTGCGCTTCCATCAGAGCGGGTCGGCCTGGCGCTATGCCTTTCGCGCCGTGTTCTGGTGGAGCATGACCGCGTTGACCTGCGGTCTCGCTTATCCCTTTCAGCTTGCCAGCCTCGAGCGCTACAAAATGCGCAACACCTATTACGGCGATCTCGCCGGCAGCTTCGTCGGCTCCGGCTTTGGCCTGCTGGTGCGCGGAATTCTCATGTGGTTCCTGGTGGGTCGCACCGCTGGCGGTCACCCTCGGCGCCTTGATCGACATCGTGGACTGGCCGGCCTTGGCCAACGCGCTCCAACAAAGCGGCGGCGATGTGATGGGCCGCATCGAAAGCGGCAATCCGGAACTCGCCGGCGTGATCGTGTTCGCGACGCTGATGGTGAGCCTCGCGGCGATCGCCGCGGCTCTGCTCTATCCGGCCTTCCAGGCTCTGGTGCTGCGCTGGTGGTCGTCGGGGCTGCGCTTCGGCAGGATCGAGATGCGGTCGGACCTGCGCACACGGCAGGTCTATGGCGCCTATATGCGGTTCCTGTGGTACGCGGTCCTGTTCAGCATCGGCTTGGCGGTGATCGGAGTGCCCGTTTTGCTGGTGGCCGGCGCGGTTGCCGGTGACGACTAGGCCGGCACCGGCCCAGAAATCGCGGCGACCGGTCTCATGCTCGTCGCCTATGTGATTGTTGCGCTCGGGTTTTCGACCATTTATCGCGCGACCGTCATGCTCTCGCTCTGGCGGTTGGGCATGGAATCGCTGCAAATGTCGGGACTGTCGATGCTCGACCAGGTTAAGGCCAGCGGTGGCCCGTCGTCGCCGCTCGGCGAAGGCTTGGCCGACGCGCTCAATGTAGGCGGATACTGATGCCGGAAAGTCTCGACCGACCGCAACCCACGACCTCCGGCGCCGGGATTTATTTCGACGGTAGGAGCAGCGCGCGCCATGACTCGCTGGTGGCGCTGGCCGCCTCCGGCCTACAGATCGTCGCCCGCGACGGCACGCTGCTCGCCGAATGGCCCTATGACGAGATCGAAGGCCTGGCCGCACCGGACAACGTGCTCCGGCTCTGCCGCCGCGGCAACCCGCTGCTCGAACGCCTGGAAATCCGCGATCCGGCTTTCGCCGCCGCCGTCGATGCGCGCGCCGACCGCGTCGACCGCACCGGCTTGCTGCAACGCCGCCAGCGCGCCAGCGTCATCGGCTGGGCCATCATCGCCACACTGTCGCTGGTGGCGGTCGGCTATTTCGGCGTGCCGGCGATTGCCGAGCGATTAGCGCCGCTGGTGCCGGCGGCGATCGAGCGCAAGCTGGGCGATGCGGTTTACTTGCAGGTGCGCGGCATCCTCGACAACCGGCACCTGGGTGCCGGCTTCGAATGCGGCGCCGCCGGCAGCGAGCGGCCGGGCCGCGTCGCGCTCGACCGCATCGTGCACCGGCTCGAAGCCGCCGCGGCGTTACGCATGCGGCTGCGGACCTTCGTGGTTCGCCGCAACGAGGCCAACGCGATGGCGTTGCCGGGCGGGCAGATTTTCGTGTTTCGCGGCCTGATCGCCAAGGCCGACAATGCCGACCAGGTGGCCGGCGTGATAGCGCACGAGATCGGGCACGTTGCGCATCGCGACGGCACCAAGTCCGTGCTGCAGGCCGGCGGGCTGTCGCTGCTGTTCGGCATGTTGCTCGGCGATTTCGTCGGCGGCGGCGCGGTGGTGCTGGCCGCGCGCGCGGTGCTGCAATCCTCCTATTCGCGCGAGGTGGAATCGGCTGCCGACCGCTATGGCGCCGAATTGATGAACAACGCCGGCGGCAACGCGCGCGCGCTAGCCGTCATGCTCGGCAAGATCGGCGGCGCGACCGAACCGGGTATGAAAATCCTGCTCGACCATCCCGAGACCGTTGCGCGCATCGCCGCCATCAACAAGCTCGCCAGCCCACAACCGTCGTCGCCCTTTCTCGACGCCGCCGGCTGGGCCGCCTTGAAGAAAATTTGCGCGGGATAAGCGGCATGGCGCGACGGCCCACATTTGGCGAAGAGCCGGTAT
>JBOHII010000071.1:0-2345 GCA_050725955.1 Pseudolabrys sp.
GCCTTGTCCCTGGAGCCGACAGTGCCGATCACGGTGGCGCCGAGATGGGCGGCCCACTGGCACAGGATCAGGCCGACGCCGCCGGCGGCGGCATGCATCAGGACGATGGTGCCCTTGCCGACTTTGAAAGTGCGGTTGAGCAGATATTGCACCGTCATGCCCTTGAGCATCATGCCGGCGGCCTGCTCATAGCTGATATTGTCGGGCAGCTTGACCGCGCGGTCGGCCGATATCAGGCGCTCCGCCGCATAGCCGCCGAGCGGCCCGACGAAAGCCACGCGGTCGCCGACCTTCATGTCGGTCACGCCGGGGCCGACCGCGATGACCTCGCCGGCGCTCTCGTTGCCGGCGGTGAATGGCAGGCCGACAGGCGAGGGATACATGCCCATGCGGAAATAGGCGTCGATGAAATTGACGCCGCTGGCGTGCTGCTTGATCTTAATCTGGCCCTGCCCCGGCGCCGGGATGGCGACGTCCTCATAGGTCAGGACTTCGGGACCGCCGGTTTTGTGAACGCGCACTGCCGCGACCATCGTTTTCACTCCCTTAAAAGCTTAAGTTTGTTGTCTGGATGAATTTCGGCGGCGATCATAGGCAGCCAGCCACCGAACACAAGGCGCATGATCCGGAAAAGCCTGTCCTCGACCCGATCGGGGATGGCAACCGGTTTTCGGAGAAAATCACGCGCAAACGAAGACGCTATCGCGCACCCGACACATTGAGCACGGCGCCGCTGACGTAAGACGCGGCGTCCGACAGCAGGAACAGGATCGTCTCGGCGATCTCGTCAGGTTCGCCCGGCCGGCCCATGGGCAACAACGGCGTGATGCGCTCGAGCCGGCCCGGTTCGTGGATGTCGGTCCTGGTCGGGCCCGGCCGGATGGCGTTGACGCGGATGCCCTCTTTCGCAACCTCGCGCGCCAGCCCGTTGGTCAGCGCATCGATGCCGCCCTTGGCGGCGGCATAAAACACGTATTCGCCGGCGCCGCCGGTAACGCTGGCAATCGACGACAAGAGCACGATCGACCCACCCGGCCCACCTTTGGCAGTCGACATGCGGCGCACCGCCGCCCGCGCGCACAACAGCCCGCCGTAGAGATTGACGTCGAGTACCTCGCGCAAGGTTTGCGTCGTGGCGGCTTCCAGCTTGGAGTTCTTGCCGCCGGTGCCGGCGCTGTGCACGAAATGGGTGATCGGCCCGAGCGCCTTGGCGGTCTCGTCGAACACGCGCTCGACGACGTCTTCGCTCACCATGTCGCCTTGCAGCGCAACACCCTTGCCACCGGCCGCCTTGACCGCATCGACCACGCTGGCGGCCGCGGTAGCGTTGCTCCTGTAATTCACGGCCACATCGTAGCCGCGCGCTGCGGCCAAACGCGCGGTCGCGGCGCCGATGCCGCGGCTGCCGCCGGCAATGAGCAAAACGGGTCGGGACATGAGCTACCCCTGTGCGAATGGCGGGCCCGGCCGCCGCAACAGGCCGGCGACCAAAAAATATACCGCAATTGCGGCGAGCGGCCAGATCACGTAAGGCCCCGGCTGCAGGTTGTCGATCACCGCGATCAGCGCCAGCCCGCCCCATGCGGCGAGCAGCGCGACGTTGAGCGGACGCAGACGCTTGACGCGCAAGGGGTGCAGGAACTTGATCGGGGCAAAGCTCAACGCCGCAAGCACGACGATCGCGGCGGCGACGAGCCATTCCGGCGGCTCCAGCAGATAAAGATAGAAGGCGCCAAGATTCCACAGCGCCGGAAAGCCGCGGAAGTAATTATCCGCGGTTTTCATCTCGCGGTCGGCGAAATAGAGCGCGCCGGAGATCACCACGAGAATACCCGACGGCACCGCGAGCGCCCGCGGCAACATGCCGCTGGCGGCGATGGCGTAGGCCGGCACGAACACGTAGGTGGTGAAATCCACGATCAGGTCGAGCGTGTCGCCCGACCAGCGCGGCAACACTTCCGCCACCTTGAATTCGCGAGCGAGCGGGCCGTCGACGCCGTCCACCACCAGCGCGAGCCCTAAACAGAAAAACATCGCCGCCCAATGCTCGCCGGTCGCCAGGATCAACGCCAGCAAAGCCAACGCCGCGCCACAGGCGGTGAAGATGTGAACGGCAAAAGCGCGAACGCTTTCCAAACGCGCCACTTATTGGTTGCCCCAATCCAATTTGACGATCTCAGCCGAGCGGCCCGCCAGATTCCAGTTGCGTCCATAGCCACGGAAGCGCGACTTGTCGGCGCGCGACACGATTACATCGGGGCCGATCCAGTATTCGCTGTTGCGGATGACGACGTTCTGCCCCCGCTCCTTGCCGCCGACCGGCGTGATGGCGCCGCCGCCGTATT
>JBOHII010000072.1:0-6809 GCA_050725955.1 Pseudolabrys sp.
GGCGCATCGTGCGGCCGCTCGGCAAATACGACATCGGATGAGGCATCGATGGTGCGGAAGGTCGGCGCCGGTTCCGAATCGGCGGCCGGCGCCGGCGCGGCCATCGACTCGGTCAGATCGAGCACGGCGGGTGCCGGCGGCGCTGCGGCCGGCGGGTCGAGGTTGGCCAGCATGGCGTCGATGTCATCCTGGCTGTTGGCCGCGGTTCGCGGCGGCGGTGCCGGCGGCAGCAAAGGCGCGCGCACCGGAGCGGCCGGCTTGCTGGCGACCGCGGCCGGCGGTGGCGCTTTGGCGACAACCGGTTCCGGCGGTTTGGCCACCTTGTTGGCGTCGTCATCGGCAATAATGCGCCGGATCGAGGCCAGGATTTCCTCCATCGAAGGCTCTTGCACCTTTGCCGTTTGGCTCATTCCTGTATTCCCGGACGCAGTTCCCGCAATCTTGCGCCTCGACCGGCGAGGCCGGCGGCGAGCCTGCGCGAATCGTCATGTGAGTCCCTTTTATACGCCAGTGGGGTGCTGCTGTGGCAGGTGGAGCGTCGGCCGAGTGCAATGAGCTGTGGACACAGCCCGTTGCGGCGTCGACTCAGCGGCCGTCCGGATTGCGCACGCCGGCCCAGCTATCGCGGACCTGCTGGTAATGCACTTGCGCGTCGTACACCGGCACATGCAGGCCGAGCACCGAAGGCGTCAGCCGGCCGACCGCTGCCAGCAGCGTATAGGAAGCGACCACGCGGTCGTGTTGGGCGGTAACTACAGCCACCCGCGCATTCACCAGGACCTGCTGGGCATTGAGCACGTCAAGCGTGGTGCGCTGGCCGACGCGCGCTTCCTCGCGCACGCCGTTGAGCGCAATCTCGGCCGCCTGCACTTGCGAGTTAGTGGCGTCGATATTGGCCTTGGCTGCATCGAGCAGGCCCCAGGACTGCACGACGCTCTGACGCACCTGGTCGCGCGCGGTGTCGAGGTCGAGGCGTTTTTGCCCGAGCGTTTCCTTGGCCTGGCGAATGGCGGAATATTCGCCGCCGCCCTGATAGATCGGCACGCTCAAAGTGCCGAGCACCGAAGCGCTGTAGTTTTCGATGGTGTTGAGGCTGCCGACAACTTCGTAGTTTTTGGTGAAGTTGCCCTGCACCGACACCGTCGGATAGAGCGCTCCCTCCGCCACCTTCACCGCGAGCTGCGCGACGTCGACATTGTATTGCGCTGTGGTCACCGCCGGATGATTTGCAATGGCGGTACCGACTGCCGCCGCCAAACTGACCGGCGAGAAACGATCGACCGGCATGCCGGGCGCGAGCTGGCCCGGATTGATGCCGATCACTTGCCGATAGGTTGCCCCCGACGCCTTGTAATTTGCTTCCGCGGTGAGCACCTGGGAGCGGCCGGCGGCCAGGCTCGATTCGGATTGCGCCACGTCGGTGCGCGTCACCTCGCCGACATTGAAACGGTCGCGCGTTTGCCGCAGTTGTTCTTGCAGCACTTCGACGTTGCGCTTCTGCAGATCGAGGATCGCGCTATCGCGCAACAAATTCATGTAGGCGGTCACTGCGTTGAGCAGCACTGTCTGCTCGGTCTGCCGCAATATCGCCCGCGCCGCCAGCACCTGGCTTTCCGCCTGGCGCGTCTTGTTGGCGGTCTGGAAGCCATTGAACAAAGTCTGCGAAGCGGTCACGCCGGTGCCGAACGGCGCATTATATCCGCTCTGCGTGAAATAGGTCGCCGGCGAACCGATCGGGACGGTACTGCCGACTACTCTCGTGGTCGAGGACAGCGATTGTTCGCCACCGGTTGCAGTCACCGTAATTTTCGGCCGATAGCCCGATAACGCCTGTGGCACGTTTTCGTCCGTAGCGCGCGTCGCGGCACGCTGCGAATTGAGCGAGGGGTTATTCCGATAGGCCAGGATCAGGGCGGAATTCATGGTTTCGGCGCGCACCAACGACGCGCTCAGCGGCAATGCCGCGCACGCGGCCAAGCCGGCCGCAAGTCCACCCACCCACCTGCTAAGCCCCTGACACGACATCAAAACCCAACCAATACGCGACCGGCACACGACGCCGCTCACGCTAAAGCGTTCAACCTCTAACCATATTCGCCCCGTACGGGGGTTAAAACCCCCTATCCGCTGCTACCCACTGGAAAGGCGGCGGACTGAGGATTTTAGGCAACTTCCGCGGTCGGCGACAGGGTCAAAAAGCAAAGACTGGCGTTTTTGCGAAGCCCGGCAGCAGCGCGGCCGCTGCATCGAATACCGGCAGGCCGCCCAGCTCGGCGCCACTGCGGCGATACAGCATGGCTTTGCTGGCCGGACCGGAGCCTAGGACACAGGCCAGCCGGCCGCCATCTTTGAGCTGCCCGCACAGCGTGTGCGGCACAACTTCCGTCGCCCCCTCAAGCACAATCACGTCATAGGGCCCGCCCTGCGGCCAGCCATCAACAAGCGGGCTACTGACGACGCTGACATTGGCCCAGGATGCCAGCGCCGTGGCCGCCGCCTTGGCGAGGCCTGCATCCTGTTCGAGCGCCACTACCTGCCCGCCAATGTGGGCCAGCACGGCAGCTCCGTATCCCGTGGCGCAGCCGGCATCGAGCACCCGATCGGTCGCCTCGATTTCGGCGGCCTGCAGCAGCTTTGCCAGCACCATTGGCCTGAGCAGGCGGCGGGACGCGCCGACCGAAACATCAAGATCGAGATAGGCGAGCGCGGTCATCGCTGGCGGCATGAATTGCTCGCGCGGAACCTCCAACATGGCGGAAATTACCTTGGGATCCGTGACGTCGGTCGTACGAATCTGACCATCCACCATATGACGGCGCTCGGCCGTAAAATCGGTCATCGTTAACCCCGCAAAAAGCAGCAGAATGCGCGGCTTTTGTGCGGCAACGATCGGCGAAAGGCAAGCCGGCCGGCGTTGTCGATAGGCGACGGCTCCTATATAGGCTTAAGCCTTGGGGAAGCGCGCGGCTTGCGTACGCGCCGGGCGACTTCGGACGGCCACGTGGCGGAGTGGTTACGCAGCGGACTGCAAATCCGTGCACGCCGGTTCGATTCCGGCCGTGGCCTCCACTTAGTCGATTGCTTAACTCGGCATCAAGCCGCTATCGGCGAGGCTGTCCGTTCCCGACCATGGATCGGCCGACGACGAATACCGCGCGATGCGAGGCCGGAAAACTCAATGAGCCCGAAACGCGTAATTCAGGCCAATTTTCACAAGACTTCCGTCGACCTTTGCATCCACGCCGTATGACGCCGAGCCCGTGATACCCGTCAGCGCGGTATTCGGACTGACCACGACCGAATAGGACCGGCGCACGGAGTAATACAGGTATTCGCCGAAGATCGACCACTCAGGCGAAATTTTATATTCGGCGCCCGCGCCGACCACGTATCCGAGCGCCACGCCCGAGGTTGAACCGGAACCGGACGCCGCGATCTGGGGGGGCGGCGCAAGCGGATTGGTCCAGGTCGTCACCGACGACGAACTGGATCTCAGGTCGGCGAGCGCGAGGCCGCCGGTGCCATAAATCCAGAGCCTGTCAAAAGTGGGACCGCCGCGCAGGCGAAGCGTGACGAGCCAATCGTTCTTGATTGATTCGGTGAAGCTTCTTGTCTCGGTCGTGTTCGTGCCAACGGGCACCGGCGGCGACGTAAACGACGTATCGCTTGAGCGATCGAACGCGGTAAAATCGACCACTCCACCTAAGACAAATCGCGGATCGAATTCGTAATTGTATCCAAACTGCAAGCCACCGGCGAACGACCCCTTGTTGTTCGAGTTGTTGGTGGGCGCAAAGAAATACTGCTGCGAGGTGGACGTGCTGCAGACCGCTGTCCCGCCGGCGCAAAAAAGATCCTTGCCGGAGACGTCATTGCTCGTGTTGCCTGTTACAAAGCCGATTCCGACACCCACGAACGGACCGGCCCACAACGGCGGAGGCGGGGGTGGAGGTGCTGCCTTCACCGCCAAGTCGGCGGCGAGAGCGGAGCCTGCGGTGAGGATAACCGCCGCCCCTGCTAAAATTACCCTATTCATACTCGACCTCCATTTCGAACTTCGACGTTTCGTGCCAACGGGGCAAGCCGCAAGTCAACAAACCGAATTTGAACCCGACTGTTGGGCAAATCACTTCTCCTTCGTGACGTGCTCGTTCTTGTCCTTCGTGACGCGTTCGGTCTTGAGATAGGCCTGGCTAAAGCCACGCATCGAGACGTTGATCGCGAATCGCTGACCTTTCAGATTATCGATTTCCGTCCCCAACGTCGTCGAATCCTTCAAGGTGTCCAACGCCGCGACGGGCATTTCGGCCGAATAGACGCAGCCCGCCGGTACACACGTCACGAGCGTCATATTCAGCAATAATTTACCGCCCGCGCGGAGACCGAGAATGGGTGCCAACCTGAAACCAAGCGGCAGCATGACGACCATCTGCCACGCCGCCTTCGGCTGCATGTATTTGGTGAGCTCCACCCAGATGACGAGCGACTTGTTTTTCGGATTGAGCTGCCGCTGCGCGAGCCGACAGGCGCGGCCAGGCTTCGGAAAGCATTGCAGCTGCCAATCGGCGATTTCCTCGGTGAATTCTGGCTTGATGGCCTCTGCGCCGGCGACCGCCTGCGACGGAGAAGCGGGCCGCGTGTCAACCTGCGATTTCGGGGCCGGCGGGGCGTTGTGCGGGCCGGACCGAACGTAGGGCTGGTTAATCATCGGCTTCGGCGACAGCACTTCCTGCCCGGAAGACGCAATAATTCCGACAGCGAGCATCAGTACCGCCAATACGCCAACCGTTCGCAAGAGGACCGGTCCGGTCATTGGGTGCTTCCCGCCTGACCGAAACGCGACCATTCAGGCTGGAGCGCCGGTACCGAGCCTGCCATCCAACGAATGTTCGCGCCGCCTTTCCGGCTTTGCGCGTGTTGCCGCCGTTTCTTGCCGGGCTTTTCGGCTACCTTTACCTTTGTGGCCTTTGCCGGTTTCGACGCCGGCAACTCGGCGCGGGCCTCGACGACGCGGTGCTTGGCGGCCGCGGCCCCAACGTCAGCGGTCTTCATCGCCCGCTCCGTCGGGACTTTAGACTTGGCCGTAGACTTGGCCATCACCGGCTCGCGTGCGGCGACCGGCTTTTTTTCAAATGCGGTGGCCACGATTTTATTTGGCGGTGGTTCCACCGCCTTTTCAACCGGCACCGCCGCAACCTTGACCGGTGCGGGAGCCGCGGCCTTATCAAGCGCGGCGGCCGCGACTTTTTTAGTTGGGCTTGCTGCGGCTTCCTGCTTCGAAGCAACGGCTTGTTTATCGGGCACGCTCGCCGCCTGATCGTTCACCGGCACTGCCGCACTCGCGCCGGACAACATCGCCCCCGCCGTGACCACCGGCGGTTCGTCGTCGAAGGTCCCCTTCGGCAACAGGGCGTCGCACTTGGTGCCGGCGTGTGTGAGCCTGCGCATGATGTCATAGGCGGTAAGCTCGACGACCCAACGCAAGGCCACCTGCGTCGGCTCGTTTTGTTTCTCGCCGAGATTGGCGTCGAACAATTCGAGCGCCTGCGTGGCGGTCGCCGTCGCCGCGTTGCCCAGCGACACAATCTGCAATGCCGTATTTTGGTTCACGAAGCGGAAAAAATTCGCGTTGGTTTCGAAACCGACCAATTGTTTCTTGAACGATTTGGCGTAGACGATCTCTGTCGTCTGGGTATTCGTCACCATCACGTCGATGGCGAGACTGATGCGATAGGTGCGTTTGCCGATGGCCGCGCTGTATGCGCCGCCTTCCGCAACGCCGGAAGAAATGTTCCAGTTGAGTTCGGTGATCGCGCCCGAAACGTAGTCCGTCGAGCCAAGAATAACACCGGAGCGAATCGGACGGAACGTAATCGATTGACCGTCGACCATCTCCTTGCGCCCGTCGCCCAGCTTCTTCTCCATCGCCTGTTTCATTTCCCATTCGGCGACGTTTACCGACGAGCGGTTGACAAGGTGGGCTCCGGCCGACGCCAGCGCTACGACCATCATCATGTCGGGCCGCTGACTGAGCGCGCGCGAATATTGCGTGCCACCTTCCATTACGCCGGTGCCGTCGACGAAGTCATTGACGCCAATCCGAAGGCCGCTTCGGTATTTTCGGACGTGCGAGCGCATGCAGGCGAGCGCCGGCGCCATCGGCGTGGTGTTGAGGCGCGGTGCGGGACCGACGACTGGCGCGACATCCTTGTTGTTCGGAACAAACGCCGAACAACCGGCAAGACCGGCGGCAGCTAGTATCCCTAAGCAAGTCAATATGCGGATCATGTTCGACCGCCTAATTCGGTTAAGGCGAGGAACCTGATTGCTTTACGACGGTCGGTGATCCGGATGTGGAATTACTGCTCGACTGTGTGGTGCCCGTTGACGTCTGCTGCGCATTTACGCTGGAGCCGCTGACGTTGAGATAATTATTATCGCCGGTAACCGTGACGTTATAGGTGTTGTTTCCATTGAGCTCAATGGCGTTATTCAGCTGGCTGCTCGACTGACCAAGGCCGCCACCGCCGCTGAGGCCAGATGACGACGACGCAGCAGCCGCGGCTGCCGTCATACCGAGCTGGTTGCGATAGACCTCGTTGGATATGCCCTGGTTCGAATACCTAAATTGGAGTGGCGCCTGCTCGCCCCAACCTTGCGCTAGAGCCGCGCCGGACAATCCAACGATCCACAAAACCAATAGGGCAAAGAACGTGCTTACTCGACGTACTGACAACACCACACACCTCGCCTCAACGTGAGGAACTTATGCAACCCAGGTCTGTAACGAACGCGGCGGGCGGGAGACC
>JBOHII010000073.1:0-5835 GCA_050725955.1 Pseudolabrys sp.
TCGAGGGCCAAAACATCGTCGGCGTTCCGCCGCATAAGTTGGCCCGCCTCGGCATCGGCTACGTGCCGGAAGACCGTCGCATTTTCCGCCTGCTCACGGTGATGGAAAATCTGCGCACCGGCCTCGACCGCCACGGCGTGAGCGAGGAACGCAAGCGCGAACTGCTCGACAAGGCGTTCACCTTTTTCCCGCGACTTGCCGAACGGCGCGGGCAGGCCGGCGGCACGCTGTCGGGCGGCGAGCAGCAGATGTTGGCGCTCGCCCGCGCCATGATGCTGGAGCCCAAGATCATCTTGCTCGACGAGCCAACCGAAGGCTTGATGCCGCGCATGGTGTCGCAGATCCGCGAGATCATCGAGGTGCTGCACAAGGAAGGCGTCGCCATCCTGCTGGTCGAGCAGAACGTGCCATTGACGCTCGAGGCGAGCCAGCGGGTCTACATCATGGAGAAGGGTGTCGTGCGCCACCACTCCGCCGCGGCCGAGCTCAGCGTCGAGCACGCCGTCATCAAGCAGTATCTGGGGCTGTAGCCATGCACGCGCTTGTGGCATTTTTGCACGACATCCCGTTTGATCTCATCCTGATTCAGACGGTGAACGGCATCGTCACCGGCATGATTCTGGCGCTGGTCGCCTCGGGGCTGACGCTGATCTTCGGCATCATGGACGTGGTCAATTTCGCGCACGGCGAATTGTTCATGCTCGGCGCCTTTGTCGGCGTCATCGTCATGGTGGCGACGGGGAACTTCTGGCTGGCGCTGCTCGCCTCTTTCCTGGTGGTCGCACTGCTCGGCGCCGCCTTGCAGATCGTCGTCTTGCGGCCGCTGATCGGGCGCGACCCGCTCAATACCATCCTCGTCACCTTCGGCTTGTCGCTCATCCTGCAGAACTACGCGCTGTGGCAATTCGGCCCGGATTCTCGCCGCTTACAGGCGCCGATTACCGGCCATTTCATCCTCTTTTACCTCGACTATCCCTGGTACCGACTGGTGGTCGCGGCGATGTCGGCGGCAATCATCGGCGGCTTTTGGCTGTTCCTCAAATACAATCGGTTCGGCGTCTGGATCCGCGCCACGACGCAGGACCGCGTCATGGCGCAGGCCATGGGCATTCCGGTGCCGTGGGTCTTGACCGGCGTGTTCGCGCTCGGCGCGGGCATGGCTGCGGCGAGCGGCGTGCTGTTCGCGCCGCTTGGCGGCGTCGACTACAACATGGGTCTCGACTGGGTGCTGAGGGCCTTCATCGTCGTGGTGGTCGGCGGCATGGGCAGCCTCGGCGGCTCGGTGGTCGCCGCCATCTTCATCAGCCTGCTCGAATCCTACGCTTCGATCTGGGTCAATCCGTCGCAGGCGGTGATCGTTTCCTTCGTCGTGCTCATCCTCACGCTGCTGTTCAAGCCGACCGGCCTGTTCGCGACGCCCAAATGAAGAAACTCGACCGCCATACCGTCATCTATTGGACCGGCTTTGCCGTGATCATGGCCGTGCTGATCGTGGCGCCGCTGGTGCTGCCGCCGTTCTGGCGCCGTTTCCTCACCGAGGTGCTGATCTGGGGACTGCTCGCCATGTCGTCCGATCTGTTGATCGGCTACACCGGCATGGTGTCGTTCGGCCATTCGGCGTTTTTTGGCCTCGGCATGTACGGCGCGGCCGGCGCGCTGATCGCGTTTGCACCCAATCTGTGGCTGGCGATCCTGTGCGGGCTTGGCGGCGCGGCGGGCGCCGCGCTGTTCGTCGCGTATTTCTCCACGCGGCTGCGCGACATCTATTTTGCCATCACCACGCTCATCTTTTCACAAATTTTCTACGTCATCATCTTCACCTGGACCAAGGTGACCGGCGGCGAGAACGGGCTGATTTTCACCCGCCCGCATTTGACCTTCGCCTGGCTCTATGACGTGCGTTTTAACCCAACGATCATGCACTGGTTCGTGCTGGCGGTGGTGACCGCGTCCTACCTGTTCCTGCGGCGCGTGACGCAGTCTCCTTTCGGCAGGGTGCTGCAATCGATCCGCGAAAACGAGGCGCGCACCCGCGCCATCGGCTTTCCGGTCGAACGCTACAAGATCGTCGCGGTCATGCTATCGGGCATCTTTGCGGGCTTAGCCGGCGTGCTTTATGCCGTGCAAAACGAGTTCGCCGCCCCCAATTTCGTCTATTTCATCACCTCGGGCGACACCGTGATTTTCAACGTCATGGGCGGCATCGGTACGCTGGTCGGCCCGATTGTCGGCGCCGGCTTCTTCCAGCTGTTGCGCGAATTGATGTCGCGCATCTTCGGCGACCAGTTCCCTTATCTCATCCCGCTTGGCTTCATCTTCATCGCCATGATCATCTTCCTGCCGCAGGGCCTGCTCGGTTTTGCGCGGCGGTGGCTCAATAGGTGAGGGGCCATGGTTCATATTTTGGCCCCATGTATTGCGCTGTGTGACGTTGCCTCCGATCGGCAATGCAATATTTGACGGCGCGATCGGGCGATATTTAGACTGCTGTCGACGAATGCAGCAAAATCGGTACGTTTGACCGATCAGCGCCACGATCGGATGTTCGCCAACAATGAAGCTGTGTTTTGACCGGCCGTTTCATTGCCGCAGGATCGGTTAAACCCCCGCGTTCGCCGGCGCTTGCTGGAGCAAGGATTGCCCGGGCCGGACGCGCGCGAAGGTGACGGGTTGGCTGCTTACCGCCGGCCGCTCGCCGGCAAGCCGCACGCGGGTATAGCGCGAGCTGGCCAGATCGCAGACTTGCGGGAAGTCCTCGCGGAAATGTGCGCCGCGGCTATCGCGGCGGAAATCGGCGGCGGCGGCGATGGCGCGGCTGACCAATGTAAGATTTTCCAGATTGAGCCGGTCCATCCAGGTGAGGTTAAAGCGGCGGCTTGTATCGGCGACGCCACAGTCGTCGATGTCGTGCGCGAGCGCGTCGAGCGCCGCCTTGCCGCGCGCCAATCCCTGCGCGTCGCGCAGGATGCCGACATCGTTCCACATGATGTTGTAGAGTCGTTCGCGCATTTCCGGCAGATGGCCGGCTTTGCGGCCGAACGGACTGAAGGCGCGCGCATAAGCCGCGTCGATCGCGCGCTGGTCCGGCTCGGGCAGGGCACCGCTGCGTTTGGTGCGTGCGCCCATGACATCGCCGGCAATACCGCCGAACACGGTCGAGTTGGCGACACCGTTGCCGCCCAGGCGATTGGCGCCATGCACACCGCCGGTGTCCTCGCCGGCGGCGTAGAGGCGCGGCAATTCGGTTGTGCAGTCGGCTTTGAACTCGATGCCACCCATCATGTAATGCGCGGTCGGGATCACCTCGACGCGGCCGGCGGCGAGATCGAAGCCGCAATCGGCGCAGCGCTCGACCATGCCCTTGAATTCGCTCCGCACCCGCTCCGGCCCGAGATGGCCCATCTCGATATACACCCCGCCGTGCGGGGAGGCATGCCCTTTGCGGATGCGGTCCATGATCGAGCGGCTGACGATGTCACGGGTGGCGCGTTCGCCGCGCCCGTCGTAGTCAAACATAAAGCGCGCGCCTTGCGCATCGGTGAGATAGCCGCCGGAGCCGCGCAGGCCCTCTTCCAGCACGGTGCCGGTCATGCGCGTGCCTTCGCCGGCCAAGAGCCCGGTCGGATGGAACTGCACCATCTCGATATCGCGCAAAGGCAGCCCGGCGCGCAGCGCCATCGCCAGGCCGTCGCAGGATTTGTCACCTGAAGGCGTGTGATAGCGGTACATGGTCGGCCCGCCGCCGGTTGCCAAAAGCGTTGCTCGTGCGCGCACCAGCATTGGCTCACCGGTGCGCATGTCGAGCATCAAGACCCCGGCAAGCTCCGACCCGTCGGCGCTCAGGATGAGATCGAGCGCGCGATGGTCCTCGAGGCGCCTGACGTCGCGCCGCCATACCTGCTCGGCCAGCCGGTTGATGATCTCGATGCCGGTCAGATCACCCTTGTGCACGGTGCGGTCGAAAGTCTGTCCGGCAAAGGCCTTTTGGTGCACGGTGCCGTCCGGATTGCGGTCGAAAAAGCAGCCTAGTTCGGTCTCCAGCTCACGGATGCGGCGCGGTGCGGTATCGACGAGCAGCCAGGCGAGTTCCTGGTCGTTGAGCCAGCCGCCGCCCTCGATGGTGTCCATGAAATGCCGCTCGACCGAGTCCTCGGGCGACAAAGCGACATTGTAGCCGCCCTGCACCATGCGGGTGCACCCGCATTTGCCGAGCAGGCCCTTGACTGCGATGGTGACGTCGAGTTCGGGATTGGCTTTTTTGGCGTGCAGGGCTGCGAACAGGCCAGCGCCGCCGGCGCCGAGGATGAGAATATCGGTCGTCAGGGTCTGCACGTTCACGTGCTGCCGATGCTCGCCAGCACCGCCGCGCGGCGAGCCGCGGCTTCGGCGTTGACTTGCGCATGCAGCGAGCCGCCTGCTGAATCCATGGTTACCAGCAGCGGCCCAAAGCTTTTGATGCGGAATTTCCATAAGGATTCCGGATGCAGGTCGTCGAGATCGACTTCCTCGATCGCCTCGATCCAAGTCGTCTCCAGTGCGGCAGCGCCGCCGACCACGGCCAAGTAGGCCCCGCCGAATTCCTTGAAGGCGTCGAGCGTTGCCTGCCCCATGCCGCCTTTGCCGATGATCAGACGCACGCCCTCGCGCTGCATCAGCGGCTTGGTAAAGCGTTCCATGCGCATCGACGTGGTGGTGCCGATGCACAGCGGCTCATAGCCGGAGGAATTCTCCGGCCGCGGATCGATCTTGCGCACATTAGGCGCGGTGTGGATGACGGCGTGGCCCTTGAGGTTGAAGCGGGTGGTGCGGCCGCGATCGAACATCTCGATCAAGGTGGCGTCGCGGATGCCTAACAGGATTTTTTCGAGCGTGACCGTGTCGCCGACGCGCAGCGCGCGTGCTTGCGCCTCGGTGACAGGCATATCGAGCACGTGGCGGGTCATTGTTTCACTCGAACGCGATGCCGCCCGGCGTGATGACGGCCGTGGCGCGCCGCGCCGAATGGCATTGGATGTTCACCGCTACCGGGTTCATCGTGATATGCGTGGCGGCGACTTCCACATGCACCCTAAAAGCCGTTGCGCGGCCGCCTAAGCCCTGCGGGCCGATGCCGAGTTCGTTGACCGCTTCGCTCAATTGCGCCTCGATTTTGGCGCCTTCCGCATCGCTACAAGTCGTGCCGAGCGGCCGCGTGGCGGCGATCTTGGCGAGATGCATGCACAGGTCCGAGGTGCCGCCGATGCCGACACCGACGATCGTCGGCGGGCAGACACGGCCGCCGCACTCGATCACCTTGTCGATGACGAAGCGCTTGACCGCGGCAACGCCGTCGGCCGGGATCAGCATTTGCAGGAACGAGCCGTTCTCCGAACCCGAACCCTTCGGGATCATCTCGATCTCGACCGTTTCCTCGCACGCATCGAAATCGACGTGGATAACCGGAATGCCGGCGCCGCACGAGCTCTGCTCGTTCTTGCGCGTCACCGGATGTACGACCGAGGAACGCAACGGGTGCTCTCTGGTGGCCCGCTCGCAGCCGCGGCGGATCGCTTCCTTCATGCCGGCGCCGTCGAACTCGACATTGCGGCCGATCACGACGTTGTAGATCGGGATGCCGGTGTCCTGGCAGAGCAGGTTCTTGGTGCGCTCGGCCACCTGGATGTTCTCGACCATGGTGCCCAAGATGGTCTTGCCGGTCGCGTCGGTCTCCTGCATCAGCAGCCGCTCGAAGCCCTGCTTGATGTCGTTCGGCAATAGCTTGAGCGCGCGGATATACAGCGTCTTGCTCAGTTCCGCGACTTCCTTGAGATCGAGTTGCATGACACTGTCCTAAAG
>JBOHII010000074.1:0-4910 GCA_050725955.1 Pseudolabrys sp.
ATCGATTGTCGCCGGAACCGCGGCGAGATCAAGACGGATTGTCAGCCGCTGCGCATGGCGGCGACCGCGCCGGCGATCTCCGCCACATCCGTCACCGGCAACGAACAGCGCTCGCCGACGCAGATGAAGGCGGCGCTGCCAGGCGCGGCCTTGAGCTTTTCCTGCGCCGGATGGCTCGCCGGCAGGCCGGCGGCGTTGCCCGCGCGCAGTACGATGCGGTCGAGATAAGGCAGTTTCAGCGCGGCCTGCGCGAGCGGCTCCGCGTCCGGGCCGGTGAGCACGATTTCGGCGGCGCGCAAGCGCAGATCGAGCGCGTTGAGCAGCGCCACATGGCCGAACAGGTTGCGCTCGGCGGCCGCCAGAATGCCCTCGATCAGCCGGTCCGCTTTCTGTCGCCAGGCCTCGTCGCCGGTGAGCACGGAAAGACGCACCAGGTTCTGGGCGGCGAGCGCGTTCGGATTGGGCGTGGCGTCGTCAACGGTGGAATGCGGCCGCAGCAGCAGATCGGCGGCATCGTCGGCGGACAGGAAATAGCCGCCGCTGTCGGGATCCGCGTAATGGGCGTCGAACGCCCGCTGCCAGGCGATTGCGCGCTCGAGATAGCTGCGCTCGCCGGTCGCTTCGTGGAGCGCCAGCGCGGCGCGGATCATGGCGGCGTAATCCGAGGCAAGGCCAGGAACCTGCAGTCTGCCAGCGCGCCAGGAATGCCCGAGCCGGTCGCCCCTGGTCATATTATTGGCAATAAAATCAAAGGCTTGCTGCGCAGCATGGAGCCAAGCCGGCTGTTCCAGAATGATCCCCGCATTAACCAAAGCGGCGATCATCAAGCCGTTCCAGTCGGCCAGCACCTTATCGTCGAGACCGGGGCGGATGCGGGTTTCCCGCCGTTGCTGCAGCATGGAGCGCAGCATGGCGAGCTGGCCCTCCAATTCCATGCTGCGCGGTAAGTCATTGAGGCGGTTGAGAATATTATGACCCTCAAAATTGCCCCCGGCGGAAACGTCATAATGTGCAGCAAAGAGTGCAGCATTTTCCGCCCCCAGGACCTGCTCAATCTCCGCCTTCGACCAGACGTAGAACTTGCCCTCTTCGCCCTCCGAATCGGCGTCGAGGGAAGCAGCAAAAGCGCCCTCCAACGTCGTCATTTCGTGCTGCATCCAGCCGACCGTCTCGATCGCGCGCTGCCGGAATACCGGGTTACCGCCCCGCTGCCAGGCCAGCGCCAAAAGCTCCAAAAGCTGGGCATTGTCGTAGAGCATCTTCTCGAAATGCGGCACCAGCCAGCGTTCGTCGACCGAATAGCGGGAAAAGCCGCCGCCGAGGTGGTCGTAGATGCCGCCCTCGCTCATGCGTTCGAGGGTGTGCTCGACGGTCTGGAAAAAGCGGCCATCGCCGGCCCGCATCCCTGCCCGCCACAGCATTTCGAGCAGCGCCGGCTGCGGAAACTTGGGCGCGCCGCGCAGGCCGCCGTTGACCGGATCGAACATGTTGCCGACCTGCGCCGCCGCGCCGTCGAGCTCCTTCAGCCCAATGGTCACCGCGCCTTCCGGCCGCGCCTTGTCGGCGAGCCGCGCCAGCAGCGCCGCCCGGTTCTGCTCGATCTTGTTCGGCTCCTCGCGGAACAGGCGCGCCACTTCGTGCAGGATGTCGGTAAAGGCGGGCCGGCCGAAGCGCGATTCCTTGGGAAAGTACGTGCCGCCCCACACCGGCTCGGCATTGGGCGTGAGAAACATGGTCAGCGGCCAGCCGCCTTGCTCGCCCAGCAGATGCAGCGCGTTCATGTAGATCTGGTCGATATCCGGCCGTTCCTCGCGGTCGACTTTGATGTTGACGAACAGCTCGTTCATCACCTTGGCGGTTTGTTCGTCTTCGAACGATTCATGCGCCATCACGTGGCACCAGTGGCACGCCGCGTAGCCGACCGAGAGCAGGATCGGCCGGTTCGAGCGCTTGGCCTCAGCCAGCGCCTCCGGCCCCCACTGCCACCAGTCGACCGGATTGTGCCTGTGCTGCAGAAGGTAAGGCGAGGTCGCCTGCGCCAGGCGATTTTCAGGGGCGGAATCGGACGAAGCGGCCATCGGCAAAGCGTAGCGCGGATTGCGCTGCGCACAAATCGGCCGATGCGCGAATAAGTGTCGCGTCGTGAACGGCGCGTAATTGAATCAATTATGCCTGAAAATTACCGCAGCGCGCCAATCAACAGTCGCGCGCTGTTTTTATTTTACCCGCGTCCAGGTTTCGCTCTGACACAGCACCATGGCGATGCAGCCTTTGAGCGCGAGCCCGCCGCCTTCCATCGTAACCGTGCCGGAATAGACCTTGCCGGTGCCGGCGTCGGTCAGGTCGCCGGTCCATGTGTTCTCGGCCGTCTTGACCGCGCCATGCATGATCGACTTCCCGATCTCGCTTTTGCGCGACTGGTCTTTCACCCCGACCACCTTGGCGCAGAGCTTGCCGCCGCAATTGTAGAAATGCACTTGGCTGCCGGTCGACGGCCGCAGCCACACGCCATAGGGCTCGGCGGCGCCCGCCGTGCCGGACAGCGCCGCAATGAACAGTGCCGATGCGAAACTGGTGACGAGCAGCAATGTACCTGGCGCGCGCATAAAATGGCCCTCCCGGTGGATGAATCGCCGCACAGCCTAGCGCCATTTTTCGCCGTCGTCCCGGCCAGGACGGCATCTTGCGCCTGACCGCGGCTAAAGCTCGTAGGCGTGCGCGCGCACGGCGGCCTCGTCCCAGTCCAGCGCGAGACCGGGCGCATCGGGGATGTGCAGCAGGCCGTCCTTGATCTCATACGGTTGCCGCAGGATCGGTTCGGCCTAGTCCTGCCATTCCAGCCAATGCGCCGTTTCGGTAACGCGCAGCATATGCGCGGCGACCTCCGGGTAAAGGTGGCTGGACATCGGCAATCCCGCCGCTCCCGCTATGGCGGCCGCGCGCAACCAGCCGGTGACGCCGCCGATGCGCATGAAATCCGGCATCACATAGTCGCAGGCCCTCGCCTGCACCGCGCGGTAGAGATCGCGCGGGCCGTAGAAATTCTCGCCTATCTGGATGGGCGTCTTGAGTTCGGCGGCCAACTGTGTGCAGCCGTCGAGATTGTCATAGACGACCGGCTCTTCGATCCACGACAGGCCCATGTCGTCGATGGCGTGGCAGCGCTGCAAAGCCTCGCCGAGATTGAGGCCCTGATTGAAATCGACCATGAACTCCATGCCGGCGCCACCCGCTTTCCTGACCGCTTGCACGGTGGCGATATCGTCGCGCAGGTCATCGCGCCCGAGCCGCAGCTTCAGCGCGTTGAAGCAGCCCTCCTCGCGCAGTTCGGATACTTCCGCGGCGACGGCAGCCGGCTCCTTCAACCAAAGCCCGTTGCTGTTATAGGCCTTGACCGGCCCAACCGAGCCGCCGAGCAGGACGCACAGCGGCACATCGGCCGCGCGCGCCAAGGCGTCCCAGGCCGCCATGTCGAGGCCGGCGACCGCGATCATCGACAGGCCTTGGTAGCCGACGAAATGCAACGATTTGCGCGCCAAGTCGTAAAGCTCGATCGGCGCGATGCGGCGGCCCTTGAGCAGGCCGGCAAAATCGTGCAGCGCCGGCACCAGGTAGCGCATCGCCTTGGGCGTATAGGGCTCGAGATAACTGCGGCCGGTGACGCCTTCCTCGGTTTGCAGATCGATGAGGATGAGCGGCCAATCCGCGATGGTGGCGATGCGCGCCACCACCGGCCGCTTCAATTTCAGCACGACCGGACGCGCGGTGATGCTTTTGAAAGTCAGCCGTTCGAATGGCATGGCGCCCTCCTTTGCCGGTAAGCTTCCACTCCGGCGCGCGAAAATGTAAAGTCACTAAGCAGTATACTTTTGCGGGCTGGTCAGGATGCGCAGCAAGAGCGGCAAGGTCCGGCGGCAACTGATCGATGCGGCCTATCAGTCGTTCTGGCAGTCCGGCTACACGCGCACGAACGTGGACGGCATTGCCACGCGCGCCGGGGTGACCAAGCGCACGCTCTATGGCCATTTCAGGAGCAAGGACAATCTGCTCGAAGCGGTGCTGTCGCATTATGAGGAACTCGCGGCGCAACGGCTTGCGCATATCGGCGAAAGGATACCGGGCGGGCGGGACCGGCTTATCGATGCGTTTTTCGGTCAGCTCGCGCGCTGGGCGAGCACGACGCCGCGCTGGACCGGCTCCGGCCTGTCGCGGCTGGTGATGGAGCTGGCGGATCTCCCCGGCCATCCGGCGCGCGTCATGGCTCGGCGCTCGAAGACGACAACGGAAACTTGGCTCGCCGGGCGGCTTGGTAAAGCCGGGATAGCGCGGCCGCGCGAGCGGGCGCGGGAATTGATGGTGCTCATGGAGGGAGCCATGGTGCTGACGCTGATCCACGGCAATCAAGTCTATTTCGGCGCCGCGGCGCAGGCTGCAAAGCGGCTCATCAAGAGCAGATAATACGTTGCGGGTGGAGGCTCGCCGTCCGAAGGCGTGCCATGTGTTCCGTTGTCGGCCGAACGCGCGGAGCGCGGACGAGCCGGGACCCATACTCCGCAGCGAATCGATAGTGCGCAGCGTATGGGTCCCCGCGTTCGCGGGGACGACAGCAGTAATGCGCACCACGCGCTTCTGACCGAGAAATCGTTTTTCGAAATTCAGCCTCTATCAATCCGGGAGCGCGCTTCGATCCATATCCGCATTTTTTGCGCCGCCCATAATAAGCGATGTAGAATTGTCGGCCGTTTGTCTCGGCATATTCATTTCCGGCCCCTTGACCGACCCTCCCCCGGGCGCTCACCTGCGCCGCGATGGCCGCAGCAAACGACACCATCTTCGCCCTCTCCTCCGGCCGCGGGCCGGCGGCGATTGCGGTGGTGCGCATCTCCGGGCCGCGCGCCGGCGACGCACTC
>JBOHII010000075.1:0-6219 GCA_050725955.1 Pseudolabrys sp.
GGTGAAGGACGAGCGCAATCTCGACAAGTTCGACCGCGTCTTCGGCCACGTGTTCAAGGGGATTGAAATGCTCGACGATGCGGCCGAAGCCGAGATTCCGGCCGAGTGGCTGAAGAAGCTCGCCGAAAAATATCTCACCGAGGAAGAGAAAAAGCAGATCGAGGCCATGGGCGGCCTCGACAAGCTGCTCGAAATGTTGCGCCAGCGCATGGCCGAACAGAAAGGCCGCCACCAGGGTGGCTCGAAATGGATCGGCACCGCCGGCACATCTCCTTTTGGGGCCTGGGGCTACAATCCGGAAGGCGTGCGCATTGGCCAGGACGCCAACCGCAATTTCCGCGCCGTCAAGGTGTGGGACAGACGCGAGTTCAAGGATCTCGACGACGAGGTCGAGCTCGGCACCCGCAACATCAAAATCGCGCTGCGGCGCTTGCGCAAATTCGCGCGCACCGGCGCGCCCGAGGAACTCGATCTCGACGGCACCATCAAAGGCACCGCGCACAAAGGCTACCTCGACATCCTCATGCGGCCGGAACGGCACAATGCGGTAAAGGTGTTGCTGTTCTTCGACATCGGCGGTTCGATGGACTGGCACATCAAGGCCACCGAAGAGTTGTTCTCGGCGGCGCGCTCCGAGTTCAAGCACATGGAGCACCTCTACTTCCACAATTGCCTGTACGAAAAGGTGTGGAAGGAGAACCGGCGCCGCTTTCAGCAGACCACGGCAACCTGGGACGTGCTGCACACCTATCCGCACGACTACAAGGTGGTGTTCGTGGGCGATGCCTCGATGTCGCCCTATGAGGTGGCGGCGGCCGGCGGCTCGGTCGAGCATTACAACGACGAGCCGGGCGCGCTGTGGCTGGAGCGCGTGACGCGCACCTATCCGGCCTGCGTCTGGCTAAATCCAGTTCCCGAGAAGGAATGGGACTTCACGTATTCGATCCAGATGGTACGCCAGTTGATGGGCGGGCGAATGTATCCGCTGACGCTGGAGGGGCTCGACCGCGCGATGCGGGAGTTGGTGAGGTGATTCGCGATCGCAATAGGCAGGTTACTGTTGCTCCAGCGTATCGGCGATCGGCACCTCGTCGACCTTATGCCCGTGCTGGTCGACGATGGCGACGAACCAGCCGTCCCAGTTCCAGCCCGGCATCTTCGTATGCCTGAGGTCGCGGGCGAGGTCGGCGGCATTTTCGCGCGCCGCGGCATTGCCGGCAAGGTCAACGCCTTTGTGATTATTCAGGACGTTTTTGCCATCGGTGAGATGGAAGAAGTAACGCGCCATGACGGTGTCTCGGTTGCTTTCGTGTGCATAGTCCTACCACCGCGATTGCGGCTCGTCACGAAGCCAATGTGAGGCGCGTAGTCCGGCGTGCGCGGCGACCAGCCGGTACAAAAACGGTAACGCTGGGCGCAAGGCCCGGCGATACGTCAAGTTCCGTGGCTTGCCGGCTATGCGGCGTTGGCGGGGCGCGGCTGCTCGGTCACGGCCGCTGCATCCTTGTTTCGCTGCAACGCCATCACTTCGCGCATGACCCGGGCGAAATCGTTGCGCGCGGTCTGCAGCGCACCTTCCGTCAACGCGCGTTCAAGTTTTTCGCGACGCAGCGCCGCGTCGAGTTCGGTGATCTTCTGCTCCGCGGTCTGCTTCTCGCCGGCCATCGTGGTTTCCAGCGCGGCGAGGCGATCGGTGAGCGCGGCGTTGTCGTTCTCAGCCTGCGAGAGCGCGGCATCCTTGGCGGTGAGGCTGCGCGCCAGCGTCGTGTTGCGCTCCATATAGGCCGAGCGGGTCTGGTCGGCTTCTTTGTATTTGGATTCGGTATCGATCAGCGCGGCCTGCAGCGCGGAAACGCGCTCATGCAACTCGTTGCGCTCGGCCGCGATTTCGGCGTTGCGCCGGTCGTATTCGCGGATCTGCTCCGCGCGGGCGAGCAAAAGCTCGCGCGCGTCGCCGACCACCTTTTCCAGCGTCGTCGCGCGCGTCTGCAACGAGTCGAACCGCATAGCCTGGCCGGTTCGCTCGCGCTCGTGGCGCTCATTGAGCTCGTCGAGGGAAGTGATGAGCCGGGCGCGCTCAATGCTCGCTTCATTGACGTTCGCTTCCGCGTGGCGCAGGCGGCCCTGCACGGCGTTGAAGCCGGCCTCGGTTTCGGTCAGCTTGCGCGACAGTCGCGCGGTTTCGTTGCCGGCTTTTTCCAGCTGGCTTTGTTGCGCACGCTTTTCGTCTTCGGCTATCAGCAACCGCTGGCGCGCTGCGGCGAGGTCGGATTCAAACGCGATCACCCGCTTTTCGATGGCGACCTGGCGTTCATCGAAACGGCGGTTCTCCTCGCGCAAAGCGAGGCATTCGCCGGTCCGCTGCGCGAGATTGGATTCGAGATCCGCGATCTGCGCGCGCGCAGTGGCGATGTCGATCGAATAGTCGGTCTTGGTTGCTTCGATCGTTTGCAGCAGGCTTTGCGCGGCCGCGAGATCCTGACGCAGCGCCTGGCATTCGCGTTCCGAAGCCGCCAGTTTCTTCTCGATGTCGCCGACTTCGTTGCGCAACTTGCCGTAGGCGGTACGCGTATTGTTGAGTACCGTCTGCAAGCCGACTTTTTCGGTCTTCTCGGCTTCGAAATCGCGCAGTGCCTTGCTGACCGGATTGACCAGTTTGCCGACCGCGCTCTTGATGCTGTCGAGCTCGTTGATCTTGCTGTTGGCGTCGAGCAGCAGGTTGCGCAGCGCTTCGTTTTCGCCGCCGAGTTGGGCGCCGAGCACGGAGAACAATTCCTCGTCGAGTTCGAATGGATTCTCGCTTACTGCTGCTGGCTCGTTCGGCTTTTCGGCGGGGCCCACCTTGCGGGCGAGAAAGCCAAATTTGCTCATGACAGCGATCCCTTGAATGCGCCGATCCGCTCGGCCGAAGCGACGCCGAATCACATTTCAGCCGATAGTACCGGAATGAAAAGCGAACCGCGACAGCCAGTGAGCACCCGGGACATTCGGATGTGCGAACAAAACTTATTGCCGATCAGCAGGTTGCATATGCGGCGCTAGGCGCGGCCGAACGCTCCGGTGCGCCCGCCGCCGCGGCCGGTCGGCGCGGTGACTGGCCTGTGAATAACCTTGAACCCGGTGGCTCGGCCGGCTCGGCTAAGTGGACAAAATTGCCTGCAAAAATGGCCGATGCCGGCGTTGGATAAGCGCCTATGTCCGTTTGGCGATGAACAGGCCTTCGCTCAGCTGAAAAGTGAGATCGGGGCCGGTACCCTTCGGCTCCAAGACAGCCCTTATCTCGGGCGTCAGCTGCGCCAACATCGCGCGCAGAAAGGCCTGCATGTTGGCGTCGTGACGGGCGGCCCAGCTCTTGAATTCCATCTGCTTGGAGAGCTGCTCTTCATGACCGATAGTGAATCCGGCTTTCTTTAACGCGGCGCGCCATTCCTCGATGGTCCAGGCGCGCAGGTGGCTGGGATCGCGAAATCGCTCGAAGGCGTTGACGTAGTCGCCGACGCTGCCGGCCGGCACCACATTGTCCACCACGGCGAGTAGTGCGCCCGGCTTGAGCACGCGATGTACCTCGTCGAGGAAGCCCGGGATCGAATCGAAGTGGTGCGGCGCGATGCGGCAGGTGACAAGATCGAAGCTTGCATCCTCGAACGGCAGGGCCTCGGCTTTGGCGTAAGTTGTGCGCACATTGGAAAGGCCGCGCTTTTGCGCTTCGCCCTTCACCATGTCGAGCATTTCCTGGGTGATGTCGGTTGCCCACATGCGATCCACATGCGGGGCGAAGGCGTAGGCGACGTGGCCGCCGCCGGTGGCGACGTCGAGCGCGCGCCAGGTCTTTTGCGGGGCGGTGAGGGCGACCAGCCGCTCAAGGCTTTTGCCCAGAGCATGCGGTGTCGAGGTGAGGTAGCTGGCGGCGGTCTTGCCGAATTGTTCCTGGACCAGGGTTTTGCTCATGGCGCTTTCCAAAACGGTGCCGGCGGGCGGCATTCATAGCCTGTCCCGCCGGCCGGCGAAATGGCATTCGCAGCCGATCGGGGATGCGCAAAGTCCGGATATTCAGCCGCGCTCGTCGCCGCCGTCGCTCAAGTCGTCATAGCCGTGACGACTCGAATAGAACACCAGCGCCATCAGCCCGCCGCCGATCAGCAGTGAGAACAAGACGCCGCCGGCGATGGCGATGTAGCCGTAAAGCGGGATGGCATCGCCACCGAAACGTACCCAAGCGGCGCCGGCAAACCAGATCGATACGGCCAGCACGGCAAACAACGCGATAATGATTAGCGCACGCATGGCGCCGACATAGGGTGGCCCGGCGCCACTGTCACGCTCGCCGGCCGAAATTATGCGGGCGGCAAGGCCCCACCGAACTCAACGCCGCAGAAACCCAAGTGTATTTAATCAACGATGTTATATAACTTGGCCAATTGGAACATCTGCCGCGCGCCGCGCCAGGTTGTGGCGGGGCTGCTCGGCTTGGCCCTTAGTGACTGAAATCATGCATGGAACCGGCGCGCGCGCGATATTGTCGCGTGGAAGACGTACGTGAGCGACGATCGCGCGGGCGCAACGGCGCCGGTTACCGCCTATGCCTACCGGCCGTCCGTCTTGGGCGCGCCCTGGGAGTTCAAGCTCGCCGGCGATGGGATCGGTTGGTCGACCGGGCGCAAATCGGGCCATATCCCGTTTCGTAATATTCGCCGCCTGCGCCTGACGTATCGGCCCGCCAGCATGCAGTCGCATCGCTATATGACCGAGTTATGGGCGGAGGGCGCGCCCAAGCTGGAAATCCTGTCGAGTTCCTGGAAAAGCATCGTCGAGCAGGAACGGCTGGACAAGCCCTATGCCGCCTTCGTCACCGAACTGCACCGGCGCATCGCTCAAGCCGCGCCGCCGGTACGCTATGAGCAGGGCAAACCTCCGCTGCTGTATTGGCCCGGCCTTGTCGCGTTCGTCGGCGTGGCGCTTGGGCTGGCTTGGCTGATCGTGAGCGCTTTACAGGCCGACGCCAAAGGCGGCGCCGTCTTCATCGGCGCATTCCTGATCTTGTTTCTCTGGCAGGGCGGCAATTTCTTTCGCCGCAATCGGCCCGGCCTCTACAGTCCCGAGGCGCTGCCTGGCGACTTGATGCCGAAAGGCTGACCGCGCCCTTTAGGCGGTATTGCTGCGCACCACCAGCACCGAGCAGGGGGCGTAACGCACCACATGGCCGGCATTGGAGCCGAGGAAATAGGTGCGCATGGCGGGTCGGTGCGAACTCATCACGATCAGGTCAGCATTGATCGCCTTCGCCTCTTCCAGCACCTCGTGATAGATGCCGCCTTGCCGCACCGTGCCGGTGATATGCGCGGGGTCGAGCCCGCTTTCGCGCGCGATGATGCCCATGGCCTCTTCCGCGGATTTGCGCTGCTGCACGTCGAAATCCGGTGGAACGTATTCGCCCAGCATCACCGGCGTCAGCGCCAGCACATTGACCAGGCGCACCGATCCGGCCGACGCGCGGGCGAGCGTGACCGCGGTCTCGATGGCGGGCTTGGCCAAATCGGTGTCGGCAAGGTCGATCGGGACCAGGATATGGTTGTACATGGCAGCGCCCCTCTTAATCCGCAGCACGGGGCGCGATCATGGCATGTTTTCAATGTGGCGTAGAGTAAGTACCGCCGCGATTTCGCGATCGCGCACTATTTGGCCGCCGCTTCCAGTGACTTCGGACTGACGAAGCGCTCCAGCCGGCCGCACTGCGGATGCAGCTTTCCCCAATCGTCGAACGCAAAATCGATGATAACCAGTCCCGAGGTCGGCAGCTTCTCGCGCAACCTTTCGCGCGCGTCGACATCGCCGGTGGCAATCAGCATCAGTGCGAGCTCGTGCAGGCCGGGATTATGGCCTATGACCAGCAGCGTGTGGGCGGATGCCGGGGCGTCCTTGATGACGGCGAGGATGACATGCGGCGTGGCGTCATAAAGCCGTTCCGCCGACATCGCCGCCGGCGCGGGACGGAATGCGGCGGCGGCGTATTTCCAGGTCTCCTGGGTGCGCGCGGCGGGAGAGAGTATCACCCGATCCGGAACGATAGCATGGCCCGCCATATAAGTGCCAAGCTTGGCGGCGTCTTTGCGCCCGCGATCGATCAGCACGCGGGAATGGTCTTTCGTGCCCGGTTCGGACCGTTCGGCCTTGGCGTGGCGGAGCAGCAAGAGGCGGCGCATGGTGGTTCGGATGGCGGGG
>JBOHII010000076.1:0-12110 GCA_050725955.1 Pseudolabrys sp.
GCGCCGAGGCGGCGCCCGCGGGCGAGCCGGAGGCCGAGAACGGCAACGGCGACGACCACCACGAAGACGAAGCGGTCGAATCGGTCGGCGGCGCCGACGCGCTGGAGGAGGCGCAGGAGCGCGCACCGCGCTTCCGCCGCCAGTACAAAATCCAAGAGGTGATCAAGCGCCGGCAGGTGATGCTGGTGCAGGTGGTCAAGGAAGAGCGCGGCACCAAGGGCGCTGCGCTGACGACCTACCTCTCGCTCGCCGGCCGCTATTCGGTGCTGATGCCCAACACAGCGCGTGGCGGCGGCATTTCCCGCAAGATCACCTCCTCCGAGGACCGCGGACGCTTGAAGGAAATCGCCCAGGAACTGGAAGTGCCGCAAGGCATGGGCGTGATCCTGCGCACCGCCGGCGCCAGCCGCACCAAGACGGAAGTCAAACGCGATTTCGAATATCTATTGCGCCTTTGGGAGACGGTGCGCGACCTCACTCTCAAATCCATGGCGCCAAAGCTCGTCTACGAAGAAGGCTCCCTCACCAAGCGCTCGATCCGCGACCTTTACTCAAAGGACATCGACGAGATCATCGTCTCCGGAGAGGAAGGCTACAAGGAAGCGCGCGAATTTATGCGCATGTTGATGCCGAGCCATGCCAAGCATGTGAAGCTCTACAAGGACTCGCAGCCGCTGTTCACCCGCTACGGCATCGAGAGCCAGCTCGACGCCATGTTCTCGCCGGTGGTGCAGTTGCGCTCCGGCGGTTACATCGTGATCAACCAGGCTGAAGCCTTGGTCGCCATCGACGTGAACTCGGGCCGCGCGACGCGCGAGCACCACATCGAAGATACCGCGCTCAAGACCAACGGCGAGGCGGCGGAGGAAATCGCGCGGCAACTTCGTCTGCGCGACCTCGCCGGGCTCATCGTCATCGACTTCATCGACATGGACGAGGGCCGCAACAACCGCACCGTCGAACGACGGCTGAAAGACGCACTCAAGCACGACCGCGCCCGCATCCAGGTAGGCCACATCTCGCATTTCGGCCTGTTGGAAATGTCGCGCCAGCGCATCCGCACTTCGGTGTTGGAGAGTTCGACCGAGAAATGCCCCGAGTGCGGCGGCTCCGGCCATGTGCGCTCGGTGTCGTCGGTGGCGCTGCAATTGCTGCGAGCGATTGAGGAAATACTGATCAAGGGCGCCACGCACAATCTGATCGTGCGCACGCGCTCCGAAGTCGCGCTCTATGTGCTCAACCACAAACGCGCACACCTGCGCGCGCTGGAAGAGCGCTTCCGCATTACCATCACCGTTTCCGCAGACGCTACAGTGACCGGCCAGCAGTCCTTCGTGGTCGATCGCGGCGAGCAGGTGCATACGGTCGAAGCCGCCAAGACATTGGCCGCGGCGACGCCGCCGCCTTTGAGTTCGGGTGTCGAAGCCGATGAAGACGTGCTCGATGCCGAGGCCGACGCGGTCATCGAAGCCGGGCCCGAGGAAGTCGATGCGCCGGCCGAAGCGCCGGCCGAAGCTGGTAGCGAGCGCCCGCACGGTGACGGCGAGCACGAAGGCGGCCGCCGGCGACGCAGGCGCGGCCGGGGTCGCGGCCGCGGCGGTGAGCCGCGCGAGGGCGCTTCGCAATCCGCGCAAGAGACCTTGCCCGAGCGCGCGATCGCGCATGAGGATCATGAGGCTGGCTCGCCCGAGGAAGTCGGGCCGGGCGAGCAGCAGCCGCGTCAGGGCGGCGCTCCGGGCACGGGCGAAGACGGCGACATCCGCCGCCGCCGCCGCCGCGGACGCCGCGGTGGACGCCGCAACCGGCAGGGGCGCAACGGCGAGGCGCCGTTCCCGACCAATGGCGACACTCCGGAACCGGAATTACAGCATGCGGTCGAGGATCTCGATCGACCGCCGGCGAATATTGACAGCGCGGCCGCTTATGAGCCGCCGATGGCCGAACAACCGATCATCGACCGGCCCTATAACGAGCCGCCTGCCTCAGCGCCCGAGCCGCAGCCCGCCGCTTCGGCGCCCGCCGAACGCGAGCCGCCACGCCGGCGCTCGACCATCCGTGAGCCGGCACCGTTCGCCGCGCCCGGCGCTGCGCCTCCCCCGTCACCGACCATTCCGCCGCCGACCCCGGTCATCTCCTCGACGGCGAGCGAGGATGCCGGTCAGCCAAAACGCGGTTGGTGGGGCAAGCGCTTACTTGGCGACAAAAGCTAGCGCGCGCATGCGCCGGATAAAATGAAATCCGCCTGGGTCGAACGCGACGCAAGCGCCGCGGTCGACCGTTATGGTAAGGCCGGCATCGCCGCCGACCTCGCGCTGCGGATTTATTCGACGCAACTTCTCGGCCGCGACGGCAAGCTGGTCTTGCATGGCGGCGGCAACAGCTCGCTGAAAACCAAAGAGCGTGACCTCGCCGGCGAGGAAGCCGCCGTGCTGCGCGTGAAGGGCACGGGCTGGGACATGGGCTCAATCGAGCCGGCCGGTTTCCCGGCGGTGCGGCTTGAGCCGCTGCGCAAGTTGCGCGCACGGGCGAAGCTTTCCGACGACGAGATGGCGCGGGCGCAACGCGCATATCTGATCGACCCGCAGGCACCCTCGCCTTCGGTCGAAATGCTGCTGCATGCCTTCCTGCCGGCGAAATACATCGACCACACGCACGCGACCGCGGTGCTCGCGCTGATCGATCAGGCGAACAGCGAAAGCCTGTGCGCCGAAATCTTTGGCGGGCGGCTTGGCTTCGTGCCCTACCTGATGCCCGGGTTCGGCCTCGCCAAAAAAGCAGCCGAAGTGTTCGAGCGACATCCGAAGACCGAGGGCCTCATTCTCGACAAACACGGCATCTTCACCTTCGGCGCCGACGCGCGCGAGGCTTACGAGCGCATGATCGAGATGGTGACGCTGGCCGAGCAGCGGCTCGCCAAGGGCCGCGCGACATTTGCCGCCGCGTCGCCAGCGCCGAGGCTCCCCGCGCTCGCCGACATCGCGCCGATTTTGCGCGGCGCGTGCACCCTGCGCGATGCCGACGGCGAAGGCGCGCACCGCAGGCCGGTGCTCGAATTCCGCACCGGCGAGGCGATCCTGAGTTACGTCAACGGCAAGGAGGTCGCGCGCTACGCCCGCGCCGGCGTGGTGACGCCCGATCATGTCATGCGCACCAAGCCTTGGCCGCTGATCCTGCCGGCGCCCGAAGAGGACAAGCTCGAGGCCTTCAAACGGAGGGCGCACGCCGCCGCGCAAGCCTTCGCCGCCGACTACAGCGTCTATTTCGAGCGCAACAAAGCCCGCGCGCCCGGCGCGACGATGCACGATCCCATGCCGCGCGTCGTTCTCGTCCCCGGTCTCGGCCTGTTCGGCCTCGGGCCGACCGCGAAGGACGCGAGGATCGCGGCCGACCTCGCGGAATCCGCGATCGACACCATTGCCGGCGCGGAGGCGATCGGCGTTTTCAAATCGATCGGCGAACCTGACATGTTCGATTGCGAATATTGGCCGCTGGAGCTCGCCAAGCTCGATTCGCGCAAGCGCCTGCCGCTCGAAGGCCAGGTTGCCGTCATCACCGGCGCCGGCGGCGCCATCGGCGCGGCAACCGCCGAATTCTTCGCGCAAGCCGGCGCGGCGGTCGCGCTGCTCGATATCGACGCAAAGGCCGCGCAAGCGAAAGCCGCGGCCATTGGCGGTGCTACGCTCGCGCTCGCGTGCGATGTCACCGAAACCGCGTCGGTGCGCCGCGCATTCGATGACGTCGTGCGCCGTTTCGGCGGCGTCGACATCGTCGTGTCCAATGCCGGCGCCGCCTGGCAGGGCAAGATCGGCGAAGTCGACGAGGCCATCCTGCGCGAAAGTTTCGAGATAAACTTCTTCGCTCACCAGAAAGTGGCGCAGGCCGCGGTCGCCATCATGCTGGCGCAAGGCACCGGCGGCTGCCTGTTGTTCAACGTCTCGAAGCAGGCGGTGAATCCGGGCGCCAATTTCGGCCCCTATGGACTGCCCAAGGCGGCAACTCTGTTCCTGGTGCGGCAATACGCGCTCGACTACGGCGCAGACGGCATCCGCGCCAATGCGGTGAATGCCGACCGCGTCCGCTCCGGACTGTTGACCGAGGATTTCATCAAGCAACGCGCCCAGGCGCGCGGCATCTCGCAAAAGGAGTATATGAGCGGCAATCTGTTGGGCCGCGAGGTCACCGCGCAGGACGTGGCGCAGGCCTTTCTGGCGCAGGCGCTGGCGCTGAAAACCACCGCCGCCGTGACCACCGTCGACGGTGGCAATATTGCCGCGGCGCTGCGCTAGTGTGTTATCGTTCACCCGCTTTGCGAATCCTCAAAGGAGCGATGCCGATGCTGCGAATTCTGAGCGTCATAAGCCTGCTGCCGCTGCTGCTGTTGGCCCCGCCCGCCTCCGCGCTCACCAAGGAGCAGAAGATGGAGACCTGCACGTTCGGCGCCAACGACCAGAAACTTTCCGGCGTCAAACGCAAAGCCTTCATTGCCAAATGCATGGCCAACCGCAACGACAAGCGCGGTCCGATCATGAAAAAGTCCGCCAAAAAGCCGATGGCCAAGAAGCCGATGGCGAAGAAGCCCGCGGAGCCGATGGCGCCGGCCCCCAAGCAGTAGGACACGCCGGCTCGCCGGTCGGCGGGCCGAGCCTAGGCGCCGCGCGCCGCCGGTCGCTCCGGCGGCGTCACCTCGAAAGTCCGCAGGCTTCCCCGCCGCAGCACGTCGATGACGATGCGCTTGCCGATGCGTTCGGCGTTGAGCAGCCGGATCAGATCGTCAACGCCGGTGACGGGTTGCCCGTCCGCGCGCACGATGGTGTCGAGCGTCATCAAACCGGCCAGCGCCGCCGGGCCGTTCGGCTCGATTGCGGTGACCATGGCGCCGGCAACATTGTCGATCCCGGCATTCCGCGCATGCCGGCGCGGCACCGGCACGGTCTGTCCCGAGACGCCGATGAAGCCACGCCGCACGCGGCCGTGCTGAATCAATTCGCTCAGCACGAATTGCGCGGTGTTGCTGGCGACCGCAAAGCAGATGCCCTGCGCGCCCATAATGACCGCGGTATTGATGCCGATCACCTCGCCGCGCGAGGACACCAGCGGGCCGCCGGAATTGCCGGGATTGAGCGCGGCATCGGTCTGGATCACGTCCTCGATCAGGCGGCCATTGCGCGAGCGCAACGAGCGGCCAAGCGCCGAGATGACGCCGGCGGTGACGGTCGACTCGAAGCCGAGCGGATTGCCGATGGCGACCACCAGTTGGCCGCGCCTGAGTCCTTTGGAATCGCCGAGCGCGGCGTGCGGTAGATCGCGCGCCGAGTCGGCCCGCAACAGCGCCAGATCGGTGTCCGGGTCTTCACCCAGCGCGCGCGCCTCCATGACACGGCCTTCGGCGTCGGCGAGCCGCACTTGGCGGGCGCCCTGCACCACGTGGCTGTTGGTGAGCACCAGCCCGTCCGGCGCGATCACCACGCCGGAGCCAACCCCGCCCGGCCGGCCGTTGGGGCCCTTCACTTCCACGCGCACCACCGCCGGGCCGACCGCATCGGCCACGCCGGTCACCGCCTTGGAATAGGCGTCGAGGATATCGGTGTCGGGCGCCGGCGCCACTCGCGCGGACGCCTCATAGTCGTCGCGATGGGACGAGGCAAAATCGAGCACGGAACGCTCTCTGGTTTTGGTTGATACGCGTCAAATGTAGGATCGCCCGGCGAAAATGGAAGGTGCCGCCTTGGCGCTCGGCAATCATAGGCGTGACACCTGCGTTGCGTTATCCTGGGGTCGAGCAATGATGGCCATGCGCCCTGGGCTGAGGCGACGCCCGCGCCAGCGCGCGGAATTCAAGGCTCGACGGATCGGCCGATGAACGCCCACCACATCAAGCTGCAAAGCTCCGTCGGCGATTTCGATCCGGCTTTCGTCGGGCGGTTGCCCGCGCTGGAAAAGGCGATGACCGAACACGGTCTCGATCCATCGGCTTTCGTGATCGCCAGAAACCTGCCGCAGAGCCCGCATTTGCCGATCTTCTACCGGCCGGACGGCAACCTGCTCGAATACACGGTGTTCGTTAAAGGCCGCTCGTTCACCGTGACGCAGCCCAACGATTTGCGTTTTCTCGAGTACTTCTACGACCTTTGCGTGCCGCACGCGGCGAAAGACGACCCGCATTCTCTGACCCACAAGCTCGGTTCGGAAGAACAGAAACTGGAGTCGCTGTTCCGTCGGGTCGGGCACTGGCTCAACAAGCCGATTTAGCCGCATGCTGGCGCTGCCTTCCCTCGAATTGTCCCCGCTGGCACTTGCCGGCCGGCTCGCTCTCGCAGTCGGCCTCGCCGTGTTCATGGGGCTTGCCTTCGAAGAAACCTATAAGACCGAAGAGCGCTCGAACCCGGGCGGCATCCGCACTTTCCCGATGCTCGCCATGTGCGGAGCCACGCTCTATTTGATCGAGCCGGCACACGCCATCGCTTTTGTCGCCGGGCTGGTGGCTTTGGGCGCCTGGCTGCACGCGTTTTTGCGCGGCGCGACGGCGACGCGCGAAGCGCCCAGTTTCATGATCCCGGCCTCCAACCTGCTCGCCTATGTGATCGGGCCGATTGCCTTGCTGCAGCCGCCATGGGTGGCGGTCGCAGTCACCGTCACCGCCGTGCTGTTGCTCGGCGCGCGCGAACGGCTGCATCGGCTCATTCACATCGTGCCGCGCGAGGAATTGATCACCGCCGGCATGTTTTTGATCCTGGTCGGGATCATCCTGCCGCTGGTTCCGCACCGGCAAGTGATCGGCTTGACGCCGCTCACCCCGTACGGGATTTGGCTGGCGGTGGTGACGGTCTGCTCGGTATCTTATTTGAGCTATCTGCTGCAGCGTTACGCACCGATTAAAGACGCCGCCCTGCTGCCGGCGGTGCTCGGTGGCGCTTATTCCTCCACCGCCACCACGGTCGTGCTGGCCAAGCGTCTGCGCGAGCTCAAGCACGCCGCGCCCGACATCACGGCCGGCATCGTGGTTGCGACGGCCATCATGTATATCCGCATCGGCCTGGTGGTCGCCGTGTTCGACCTGCATTTCGCGCTCACCCTCGCCCCCGCGCTCGTCGCCCTTTGCGCGATCGGCGCGGCGCTTGCCGTCTACGAATGGCGCCGGCCGCGGCCGCGCGGGACGAAGACAACTCTGGCCGTGCCGCCGAAGAATCCGCTGCAGATCCCGACCGCGCTTGTCTTCGCCGTCCTCATTGTCGTGATCTCGATCATTTCGGCCTGGGTGCGCGCCGCCTTCGGCGAAAGCGGCATTCTGGTGCTGTCGGCGGTGGTCGGTGCTACCGACATCGACCCGTTCGTGCTCAATATCGCGCAAGGCGGCATCGGCGGCATGTCGATTGCGAGCCTGTCGGCCGCCGTGCTGATCGCGGCTTCATCGAACAATGTCGCCAAGGCGGCCTATGCGATCGGCTTCAGCGGCTGGTCGGCGGCACGCCGGCCCGCCATCATACTGCTGGCGCTCGCCGCACTCGGCGTGGCCGCCGCGGCGATTTACATGGTCGGAATTTGAAAGTCGTGGGGCGGCCTGAGCGAAACAAATTCGAGGAGCAACCAAGCCATGGGCCAAAAAATCGCCGGCGGCTGTGCTTGCGGCGCCATTCGTTATGAAACCGAGGCCGATCCGATTGTCATGGTCAACTGCCATTGCCGTGACTGCCAGCGCGCGGTCGGCACCGCCTATGCCGCGGTGATGGTCGTGCCGGCGGCCACGGTGACGTTGCGCGGCAAGCCGCGCTATTACAGGACCGTCGGCGACGCGGGAAAATGGGTCGAGCGCGGCTTCTGCGCGGCCTGCGGCAGCCCGGTGACGGCCAAGCTCGAGCGATTTCCCGACGCTATCGGGTTTCAGGCGGCGAGCCTGGACGATCCAACGCAGTACAAGCCCGGGCTCGAACTCTTCACCACCAGTGCGCAACCGTGGGATCTCTTGCAGGCCGAGACGCATAAACTGCCGAAAGGTTTTCCCGATTGAACTTGCGGCCGGCGCGCGCGCTCAATCGCTCTGCAAGATGACGTTTTTCACCATCGGATAAATCTGGTTTTGCCAGGTGCGGCCTGAGAACACGCCGTAATGGCCGACGCCGGCCTGCATGTGATGGCGCTTGCGATAGGGCCTGAGCGATGTGCACAGATCGTGCGCGGCCAGCGTCTGCCCGACCGCACAAATATCGTCCTTCTCGCCCTCCACCGTGAACAGCATGGTGCGCTTGATCGCCTTCGGCTCGACTTCCTGGTTTTGGTAAGTGAGCGCGCCGAGCGGCAGTGCGTGCTCCTGGAACACCAGCCGCACGGTCTCCAGATAAAATTCGGCGGTGAGATCGAGCACGGCGAAATACTCGTCGTAGAACGCCTTGGTGGCAGCGGCCTTGGCCTCCTCGCCGCGCGCCAACTGCTGGTACAATTCCTGATGCGCCTTCAGGTGGCGATCGATGTTCATGCTCATGAAGGCGGCGAGCTGCACGAAGCCAGGATAGACCTTGCGACCGCCGCCGCCGTAGCGATAGGGCACGGACGCGATCAGATTCTTTTCGAACCACTCGATCGGTTTGCCCTTGGCGAGTTCGTTGACCTTGGTCGGGTTGACGCGGGTGTCGATCGGCCCCGCCATCAGCGTCATCGAGCGCGGTTGCGCCGGATTGTCGTTCTGCGCCATCACCGCCGCCGCCACCAGCGCGGCGACGCAAGGCTGGCACACCGCCACCAGATGGCCGCCCGGCCCTATGACCTCGAGAAAACGGATGATGTGGCCGATATATTCGTCGAAGCCGAAGCGCCCGTGCTCGGTCGAAACGTCGCGCGCATTGTGCCAGTCGGTAATATAAACGTCATGTTCGGACAGCATGGTGCGCACGGTCGCACGCAACAGCGTGGCGAAATGGCCGGACAGCGGCGCGATCAGCAGCACCCGCGGCTGCGCCTGGTCGACGTCCTTCTTGAAATGCAACAGCGTACCGAACGGCGTCACATCGGCGGTTTCTTCGGTTACCTTTACCTCGCGGTTGCCGACCGCGACGGTGTCGATGCCGTAAGGCGGCCGGGCGTGGGTGAGCCCGGCACGGGCGATCAATTCATAGGCTGCGGTGAGATTGCTGAGCGGTGATGGACGCACCGACCCGTTGAGACGTTCGCCCACGCTTCTCGCCGCCATGTTGGCGAGCGATCGGATCGGCCCCATGATATCGGAATGCGCCTGGTAGGCCTGATAAAGCATCCACTCCCCGGCGGCCCCGGCGGACCGCAGACGAAAACTAGATCATTTCATGCTGCACTGCGAGATATATATCGGCCCGACGGCATCTGGGGAAAAGCGCCCAGCCATGCTTTTTTGCGCCACGGGAAGGTATTGAACGGGCAGAACTTTCGTCTAAGCTGGGTGGGCCGGGCCGTGCTGAACAGGGATGATTTCGCCCCATGGCCAAGGCTACCCTCACCATTGCCAGCAAGAATTACGGCTCCTGGTCGCTTCGCGGCTGGCTGCTCTGCAAGATGGCCGGGCTCGACTTCGACGAGAAACAGGTTGGCAGCGACGATCCTTCGACCCGCGCCGAACTCCTGTTGTTGTCGCCATCGTTCCTGGTGCCATGCCTCACGCATGAAGGCATCAAGGTCTGGGACACGCTGGCGATCGCGCAATATCTCAACGAGACCCTGCCGGACGCCGGCCTGTTGCCGACGGAGCGGGCGGCGCGCGCGCAGTGCCGCTCGATTTGCGGCGAGATGCATTCAGGCTTTTCCAATTTGCGCTCGGCGCTGCCGATGAACCTGAAGGCGCATCATCCCGGCTTCAAGGTCTGGGCCGGCGCGCAAGCCGACATCGACCGCATCATCTTCGTTTGGCGCGAATGCCTCGACACCCATGGCGGCATGTTCCTGTTCGGCAACAAGCCGGGCATGGCCGACGCCATGTTCGCGCCGGTGGTGACGCGCTTCCTCACTTACGATGTGAAACTCGAATCCGACTGCGCCGGCTATTGCAAGGCGATCATGCAACTGCCGGCGGTGCAGGAATGGATCGAGGGCGCCAAGGCCGAGCCCGACGAGGTGGTCGAACTCGACGTAGAGTTCTAACGCTGAGTCTTGGTGAGCCGCTAACGCTGAGTCTTGGCGAGCCAGTTGCCGATCCGTGCCACCGCCTCGCGCATATCGGCGCCCGAGCCGGCGTAGCAGAAGCGCAAAAAATTGTGGCCGTTGATCGGATCGAAATCGATGCCGGGGGTTGCCGCCACATGCGCCTCGTCCAGCATGCGTTTGGCGAAATCCAGGCTGTCATCGGAAAACTTCGAGATATCCGCATACAAATAGAATGCGCCGTCGACCGGAAGGAATTTGTCGAGCCCGGCCTTCGGCAGCCCTTCGGTAAGAATGCGCCGGTTTTCCTCGTAGCCATGCTTGACCGCCTCCATTTCGGCGCGGCCGTCGAATGCGGCTTCGGCGGCGACCTGCGCCAGCGTCGGCACTGAGATCGCCAGATTGCCCTGCAGCCGCTCGACCGCGCGCACCAGGCTTTCCGGCACCACCATCCAACCGGCGCGCCAGCCGGTCATGCAGAAGTATTTTGAAAACGAATTGATCACCAGCGCGCGCTCGGAAAGATTGGCCGCGGTCTCGGCGGCAAAGGCATAGTCGAGGCCGTGGTAGATCTCATCGGAGATCACGCGGATGCCCTCGGCTTCCGCGACCGCGATCAGCCGCGACAGCGCATCGGCATCCATCATGGTGCCGGTCGGATTGGCCGGGCTTGCCACCACCACGCCGGCAAACGGCTTCTTCCGGTGGGCGGCGATCAGCGCCTTGGCCGACAGCGCCCAACGCGTGTCGGCCGACGTCTCGATCAGCACCGGCTCGCAGCCGAGCGCGGACAGGATGTGCCGGTAGGGCGGATAGCCCGGATTGGCCAGCGCCACCCGGTCGCCCGGCTCGAACAGCGCCAAGAACGCCAGCACGAAGCCGCCGGAGGAACCGGTGGTGACCACCACCCGCGCCGGGTCGAGCGCGAGCCCATGCGTGTCGGCATAGTGGCGGGCGATTCGAGTGCGCAAAGACGGGATGCCGAGCGTTTCGGTATAGCCGATACGGCCATGCACGAGTGCCGCCTGCGCCGCGCGCAATGCGGTTGCCGGCGCCGGCGCTGCCGGCTGGCCCACCTCCATATGGATAATGTGGGCGCCCTTGGCCTCCAGCGCCGCCGCGGCCGCCATCACGTCCATGACGATGAACGGCGGAACATCGCTGCGCTTTGAGGGGTTGAGCAGCCGTTTGGCGTTCTCGAGCATCGCTTCAGGCCCCCGCCCCGCTGTTGCCGTATTCGATGGGCTTCTTTGCAGTGAGGCTTGCCTTAAACCACATGTGATTGCGGCCCACGTTGACCCTTTCCGGACGTGACCCTAGGTTCACGCCGACCGGCACATAATGGCATGATCGACAGCGGAACAGTCACAAAAGCGCGGCACGCAGCCATGCGCAGCCTTGCGATGGTCACCGCTGCGGCCATCGCCGCAGCCGGCGGCGGTCCGGTGGCCCTTCAGCCGGCGCTGGCGCAGGAACGGGCCACGCACGGCCTGCCGATCATCCGCGACACCGAGATCGAGCAGTTGCTGCGCGACTACGCGCAGCCGATTTTGCGTGCCGCCGGGCTCGCTCAGCAAAATGTGCGTGTCATCGTGCTCAACGACCGCAGCTTCAATGCCTTCGTGATGGACGGCCGCCACATCTTCATCAACGCCGGCGCGCTGTTTGAGGCAAAAACCCCGAACGAAGTCATCGGCGTATTCGCCCACGAAACCGGGCACCTCGCCGGCGGGCACCTGTTGCGCCTGCGAGAGAAACTTGCCGAGGCACAGACGCAATCGATCATCGCGCTGCTGCTCGGCGTCGGCGCCATGGTCGCTGCCGGACGCTCCAGCAATGCCGATGTCGGTGCCGGTCCTATTTTGGCGCCTCAAGCGGGTATCCAGCGTTCGCTGCTCGCTTACGTGCGCACGCAGGAAGACCAGGCCGACCATGCCGGCGTAAAATTTCTGACTCTCACGCATCAGTCGGCGCGCGGCATGCTCGATTTGTTCAAACGGCTGAGCAAC
>JBOHII010000077.1:0-6101 GCA_050725955.1 Pseudolabrys sp.
GTGCCGGAGAGCAAACTGGAAAAACTGTTGCCCGAGCTGTTCCCTCTGCGCCCGACCAATATCCGCCGCAGCCTCAAGCTCAGCCGCCCTATCTATCGGCGCACGGCGGCTTATGGCCATTTCGGCCGTGCCCCCGACAAGGACGGCGGCTTCTCCTGGGAGAAAACCGATCTCGCCGCGGCGATCAAAAGCGCGGTGAAGTGAGCGGCGTTTCGCTCGCCTAGAGTACGCTCTAGACTTGTCATCGCCGGGCATAGCCGTTCGAAGAACGGCGTTCTTTTAGAACGCCTATGACCCGGCGATCCCGTTTGGGGGCGCACAGAATTGCCACATAAATCGGGATCACCGGATCACGCCGCTTCGCGGCGGCCCGGTGATGACAATGATGAAACCCCACGCGCCTTCTTCGGCCGGCGCAAGGGTCACGCGCTAAAGCCGCGGCAGGCCGCGCTGCTTGACACGCTGCTGCCGCGCGTCGCCCTCGATCTCGCCAAACCGGCAGCCGCCGATCCGCGCGCGCTGTTCGACGGTGTCGATGAGGTCCGCCTCGAAATCGGCTTCGGCGGCGCCGAGCATTTGATCGATCAGGCGCAAGCGAATTCGCGCACCGGCTTCATCGGCTCCGATGCTTTCATCAACGGCGTCGCCAAGGCGCTAGTGGCGATCGACGCGCACAAGCTGCAAAACATTCGCCTGCACCACGGCGATGCCAGCGAACTCATCGACTGGCTGCCCGGCGCGGCCGTCTCGCGCATCGACCTGCTCTATCCCGATCCATGGCCGAAGCGGCGGCACTGGAAGCGCCGCTTCATCCAGGACGAGAGCCTCAAGCGGCTGGCGCGCATTCTCAAATCCGGCGGCGAATTGCGCTTCGCCACGGACATTCCCGACTACGCGGCCTACGCCCTCGCGCGCGCGCTGCGCTCGCAGGATTTCGTCTGGACCGCCGAGACCGCATGCGACTGGCGCAAGCCGTGGGCCGGATTTCCCGGCACGCGCTACGAGGCCAAGGCCAAGCGCGAAGGGCGCGTTCCGGCCTATTTTATTCTTCGGCGGATTTAGCGGCGCGCTGCGGGCACGAAAAGAGGCCTACTCCTGCGTCCCCTGCCGCACCTGCCAGAAGCGCACGACGCGCTGGGCTGTGGTTGCGGTCAGCCGCTCGAAATTCTCGCGCGCGGCGTCGAGCGCCTGGTCGGAAGGCTTATCGGCGGGCCGCGCGTTGATGATCTCGCGCACCGTCGGCCAGCCGAAGCCGGCCGCACGCCCCAGGATCAGCGCCGGATCGGCGCGCTCGCCATTGATCAGCCGGTCTACCACCTCCACCGGCACCGAGCTGATGATGGACAGCGCGACGATGGTTTCTTCGTACTGACCGGTCTTGGCATATTGAGCGACATCGGCCTCGGTGAGCGGGCGCTCCTTGTCGAGCGCCTGCACGGCCGGCAGCGCCGCCGTGTAATTGCGCGGCGCCACTTTGGCGGCAACCGCGGCGGTCACCTGCGCCAGCACGCGGCGGATTTCGGCCTGGGTTTCCGGCCGGGCCTGCGCCAGCAAGCGTTTTTGCACCACGTCGCTCGCCTGGATCAGCAATTGGCGGAACAGGCGCGGCGGAATGTCGGTGCGCAGGCCTACCTTTTCCGCCAGCATGCCGTCGCGTTCGGCGCGCTTGACCAGCGTGGTGAACGCATTCACCGACAGGCGGGCCTTCGCATTGGTGGCGACGCTGCGCACCACGTCACCGTCGCCGCGCTGCACCAGCACGTCGGATAAGCCCTCGCTGATCGCGGGGCGGATGGACATCGCCAATAGATGCGCCTGACTCTTACTCTCGGCGATCTGTTTGAGATCGGGATCGTCGATGCGGGCCTGCTTGAGCACCGGGCCGGCGACGGCGATATCGTCGTTCTTGGCGAGTTTCGTCACCACGCCGTGCGGCGCGTTCGGCACCGGCGCGATCTTGCGCGACAGTTCGGCAAGCGCCTTGCCCTCGATTTCCGCGATCAGGCAACCGATGACGTCGTCGAACAGCGCAACGTGTTCGTCTTTGAAGTTCACCGCGCCGTCGAGAAACAGGCCGGTGATGCGGCGCAAAGTTGCCGCACGCTTTTCCGCCGAGCCATGCTGGACAACCGCTTCCAATTCAGGAAGCAGCGAGGCGGGTACGCTCATTGCAAAAACCTGCACAAACGGCGGATACGCGCCGTGCGATCGGAGATTTTACACATATTTAAGGGTAGATTCTGAAGGAAGGGTTAGCCGGCAAAAAACCGCTTTATCCTTGCAAGACGCCGGAAAATCGCTATATTTCGCTTGTTTACGACACCCTCATAACCGAACGGGTTTTGAGAGTGGGTCCCCTGGGGCCCGCTCTTTTTTGTTACTAAAATGGCCGCAAGCGAGACGCAACAGGCGGTTGCAACCGCCACCGGAAACCAAACCGAACCGCGGCTGATCGTCGAGCCGGGGCTGTCGGCCCGCGTCGCCAATATCGCCGAGCCGGTGATCGAGGCACTCGGTTACCGTCTGGTGCGGGTCAAGGTTTCGCCCGCCGACGGCTGCACCGTGCAGATCATGGCGGAGCGTCCGGACGGGAGCATGAAGGTGGCAGACTGCGAGACGATCTCGCGCGCGCTGTCGCCGGTGTTCGACATGGCCGATCCGGTTGAGTGCGCCTACCGGCTGGAAGTTTCCTCGCCCGGCATCGACCGCCCGCTGGTGCGCAAGTCCGATTTCGACCGTTATGCCGGCCATCTGGTGAAGATCGAAACCGAAATTCCGATCAATGGGCGCAAGCGCTTTCGCGGACTTTTGGCCGGCACCGAGGACGAAGCGGCGCGGCTGCACCGCGACGACGCCAAAGACGGTGAGGAGGCGGACGTGCTGCTTCCGATCGCCGAAATGAATGAAGCGAGGCTGGTGCTCACCGACGAACTGGTGACGCAGGCCTTGCGCCGTGAAAAGGCCGCCAAGCGCGAAGCGAAAGCGGCCCGCAGAGAAGAACTACATCGTCGGCATAAATCCGGCCACGCCGGACATGCCATCAACCAATGAGACTGAGTTATGGCAGTGAGCGCCAACCGGCTCGAACTGTTGCAAATCGCCGACGCGGTGGCCCGCGAGAAGGCGATCGACCGCGGCATCGTCGTCGCCGCCATGGAGGACGCCATCGCCAAGGCGGCGCGATCGCGCTACGGCGCGGAAACCGACGTGCATGCCGAGATCGAGCCGAAGACTGGCGAGCTCCGGCTCACCCGCCACATGCTGGTGGTGGAAACGGTGGAGAATTCGTCCAATCAGATCACGCTGGAAGGCGCGCGCAAGCACCATCCGGCGGCGCAAGTGGGCGACACAATTGCAGATCCTTTGCCGCCGCTCGAATACGGACGCATCGCCGCGCAGTCGGCCAAACAGGTTATCGTGCAGAAAGTGCGCGAGGCCGAGCGCGACCGGCAGTATGCCGAATACAAGGATCGCATCGGCGACATCGTCAACGGCGTCGTCAAGCGCGTCGAATACGGCAACGTGGTGGTCGATCTCGGTCGCGGCGAGGCCATCGTGCGCCGCGACGAGATGCTGCCGCGCGAGGTGTTCCGCAACGGCGACCGCATCCGCGCCTATATCTACGACGTGCGCCGCGAGCCGCGCGGCCCGCAGATTTTCCTGTCGCGCACGCATCCGCAATTCACCTCCAAGCTGTTCGCGCAGGAGGTGCCGGAAATCTATGACGGCATCGTCGAGGTGAAAGCGGTCGCCCGCGATCCGGGCTCACGCGCCAAGATCGCGGTGATCTCGCGCGACTCATCCGTTGACCCTGTCGGCGCCTGCGTCGGCATGCGCGGCTCGCGCGTGCAGGCGGTGGTGAACGAGTTGCAGGGCGAGAAGATCGACATCATTCCGTGGTCGCCGGATATCGCCACCTTCGTGGTCAACGCGCTGGCGCCGGCGGAAGTCGCCAAGGTGGTGCTCGACGAAGACAAGGAGCGCATCGAGGTGGTCGTGCCCGACCAGCAATTGTCGCTCGCCATCGGCCGGCGCGGGCAGAACGTGCGTCTGGCCTCGCAGCTCACCGGCTGGGACATCGACATCCTGACCGAGCAAGAAGAATCCGAGCGCCGTCACGCCGAGTTCGAGAGCCGCACCAAGATTTTCGTCGAAGCGCTCAATCTCGACGAAGTCGTGGGGCAGTTGCTTGCGTCGGAAGGCTTCGGCTCGATCGAAGAGCTGGCGCTGGTCGACGAAAAGGAAATCGCCGGCATCGAGGGCTTCGACGCCGACACCGCGCGCGAATTGCAGGAACGCGCCAAGGAATATCTCGACAAGCAGGAAGCCGAGCTTGACGCCAAGCGCGTCGAACTGGGCGTCGAGGACGCGGTCAAGGACGTGCCCGGCGTCACCACCAAGATCATGGTCGCGCTCGGCGAGAACGGCGTGAAGACGGTGGAGGATCTTGCCGGCTGCGCCACCGACGAGCTGACCGGCTGGACTGAGCGCAAGGACGGCGAGTCCAAGCACGAGCCCGGCTTCCTCGACGGCCTCGACGTTTCGCGCGAGGAGGCCGAATTCATGATCATGCAGGCCCGCCTCAAGGCCGGCTGGGTGACGGAAGCCGAACTTGCCCCGCCCCCGGCGCCGGAAGCCGAGCCTGCGCCGGCAGAAACGCCGCAAGCCTAAAGGGACACGAAACCGGCGATGCTGGCGATTGAGACCGACAATGAGCTCGACCGCGGAGCGACCCGTGTCGCTGCCGGGATGCAGCGGCATTGCGCGCTCACCCGCACGCTCAAGCCGGTGGATGAGATGGTCCGCTTTGTCATCGGCCCCGGCAGCCACACCGTACCCGACATCAAACGCAAACTGCCCGGCCGCGGATTGTGGATCACCGGTACGCGCGCGGCGATCGAACAGGCTATCAAAAGCAATGTGTTCGCCCGCTCCTTCAAGCAGAACGTGCGGGTCGCCGCCGACCTCGCAACCGCCACCGAGCGCCTGCTCGAGCAAAGCGCGCTCGACGCGCTGGCAATCGCCGGCAAGGCCGGCCAAGTGATCGGCGGCTTCGCCAAGGTGGAAGCGGCGATTGGCCGCGAAGACCTCGTGGCGCTCATCCACGCCAGCGACGCCAGCGCCGACGGAAAGCGCAAGCTGGATGCGGCTTTGCAGCGCAAAACGCTTGAAAACACGCGTGGAATCGCGGTGCTCGAGCAGTTTGCCGGCGCCCAATTGGACTTGGCATTGAACCGCTCAAATGTGGTACATGCAGCCCTGCTTGCCGGACCGGTGAGCGAGACTTTTCTCGCTCGCGCCAAGCGCTTAGAGCGCTTTCGGACCGGAAATTCGCCTGAACTGGTTAGCGCGATCGCGCCGACGGATGGCGCACGAGGACAGAATACGTAGATGAGCGAAACGAAGAACCCTGGCGAAAAGAAACTCGGCGTCTCGAGCGGCAAGCTGTCGCTCAAGCCGCGCACCGAGACGGGCGTGGTGCGCCAGAGCTTCAGCCACGGCCGCAGCAAGCAGGTCGTCGTCGAAAAGGTCAAACGCCGCAGCATCGGCGGCGCGGCCGAGGTGAAGCCGGAGCCGGTTGCGGTCGAGACGGCGCGCAAGCCGGCGGCGGCAAAAGCCGCGCCGGCGCCGGCCGAGGCGCCGAAGCCGTCCGGCGTCGTCCTTCGCACCTTGACCGAGGAGGAGCGCGTCGCGCGCGCCCATGCGCTCGCCGATTCGCGCGTGCGCGAAGCCGAAGAGCGCAAGATCGCCGAGGAAGAGGCGCGCCGCAAAGCCTCGCGCGAAGTGGTCGATAAGACCGAGCGCGAAGCCGCCGATACGCGCAAGCGCGAAGAGGAAGACCGGCGCAAGCACGATGAGGAAACCAAGCGCAAGGCCGGCGAGGTCGCCAAGAAACGTCTGGGCGACGACGACGTTAGAAAGTCCGGTCCCGGCCGCATGGCGCTCGAAGCCGATGACGACGAGGCGCCGCGCCCCCGCCGTCCCGGCGCCACGCGTCCGGCCGCAGCACGCCCAGCCGCGCCGCGTGGCGCGCCGGCCAAGGAACGCGGCCGCCTCACGCTGGTCACCGCGCTGCGCGCCGACGAAGTGCGCGAGCGTTC